>CALEJX010000388.1 GCA_937898375.1 uncultured Ruminococcus sp. | reverse complement strand
CTCATCTCTTATAAGAGTAGAGTATGTGCAGAAATCATTGATGTCATTAGGCTGTGTTGCCGTTATCTTTAAGCTCGCACCCTGATAAGCGTATGTCTTTTCCTGCGATACTCCCACTGATATCTTCTCTCCGTCAGGCGTTACATGAATATATCTTTCCCAGTCTTTCATGTCAAATGACAAAGACGGCGCCGAAGTATCTGTAGTAAGGATACTCTTGTCGGCACTGTATTCAGGTATTTCAGCCTCACTGTCGGCATATGCAGGCACAGCGCAAACGCCAAGCATCATTATCGCTGATACCATGCCAAGTATTCTCTTTGATCTCATCTTAATTCTTATCCTCCCTTGATACTATTCTATGTAAACGCTTTCATAGCCGTTCACATTAGTATCGAAACACTATAAAACACTATTAATATTTTACACCTTTTTAACAAAACTGTCAAGCATGACATGTAACTTTTCATATAATGTAACTATTTTGTAATACAAACTAAGCGTTTTTACCAAAATTTCCGCTCAAATTTTATGAATAAACTCATATTGACAAGCCAATTTCCATAAAAAAAGACCGCCCTCTCAGACGGTCTTATAATTTTTACTGAATACCAAGGAACTGGAAATACTGTTTGTCAGGCATTGTTGTAACAGAAGTTGATCTCAGATCGTCAGCCTCAGAAAGTCTGTACTGTACCTTGAGAACTCCGTCCTCCTCTACCCAGCCAACATCAGGAACTGTTCCTCTTATGCCCTTGTTGGAAATGGTCTTTTTGATACCTTTCTGCTTGAGGGTGAAGAATTTAAGCTCAATATCCTGATTGTAAGGCACTACGCATATCTTAACAGCGCCCTTGTCGCTGTCCTTTACATCATAAAGTATTATCTGATACTGTCCGTCAGGCGAAATTGTGTTTGCGTCTGACGTTACCTCAGTGAGCTTCTTGAAATTATCTCTGTAAAGCGCATAAACGCTTGATGATGTGTCAAGGTCAGCATTCAGCACAGTTTCAACAGATGTTCCGCCGAAAAGAATGTTGAGCACAAAGTATGCAACTATTCCCAGCACATACATAAGCAGATATATCGTACCCATTATTACCTTTACAGTTTCATTCGTGCCTGCCGCAAAGAACATTATGATAGCCACAACGAACGGCGGAACTATCAGCACCCAATCACCCATGTTGAAAAGTATCATGCAGAACACCACAGGCAGCATGAGTATGCTCAGTATCTCCGTCACAAGCTCACGTCTTGAAAAGAGCATAAGCCCCAGAAATACTACGTTCAGCACCACATATACCGTGAAAAACGACTTCTCTCTGCCTGCTGCAAATTCCAAGTCATACAGGAACGTTGCATATGTCAGCAGAGTTATTACAGCAAAGTAAGTGACATTGAAAACTGATACCGCTCGCCTTACCCATACGTTAGATAAAAAATCCTTCATTTTTAGTCCTCCCTAGACACTCTGTTCTTTTATTTTACACGAAATCACGCAAAAAATCAAGTGCTTTATATCTTTATTTTTTCTTAAAACACAAATCAAACATATCAAATGGCATTTGGCTTGCTAAACGCTGTCAATTAAGTATTATCTCTTCACCGCCGCTAAGACCCGAAAGTATCTCAACATTGTCATTATCCTCGATTCCAAGCTCCACGTCCTGCTCTACCTTTACGCCGTCCACAAGCAGGTTCACATAGTTGCGTCCGTCAAGCTTTTTCACAGCCTTTTGCGGAACTATCACAGTGTCAAGCCTTGAATACACGTCAAAGACCACCTCTATGCCCCCAAGGTCCAGCATATCATTCTCTTCGTCAGGGGTGATAACATAAACATATGCCGAGAAATCGCCGCTCTCGTTGTATATTATATCCGTCACAGTGCCGCCCATTTTATTTGCGCCCTGAACTATCTGCACTGCCGTGCCGAAATTCACGTTCGTAAGCGCATTATCAAATACAGATACGCACAGTGCTTTCTGCGATTTATCGGAAGTATACCCAAGCACTTCGCCCTTATTCACAGGGGTGTACGCCGTAAGTTCCTGCCCGTGTCTGTCAGCAAGTTCAAATTGTCCGTCGCATGGTGCATACACCTTGTAATCCTCCAAAGAAGCCACAAGCCTGTCATATTTGAGCTGCTCTATCTGCAAGTCATACTGAGAAAGCTGCACTTCGCTGTAATCAGCCCCATTCGCCTGCAAGGTAGCGACCGTCTGCTTCGCCTGATCGAGCCTTATCTCTTCCTCTTCTATCTGCTCGTCCACATCATCAGAATAAAGTGTGCAAAGCAGGTCGCCCTTTTTCACATCACATGGCGACTCAACGTCTATTGACTTTATCTGACCGCTTGCCTTGAACGTAACAGTTTCACTGTAGGGATAATCATAAACGCCCTCCTGATGATACTCCTGAGAGATATCCCCTACCTCAGCTTTAACAGTCTTGTATGTTATATCCTTAGTTTCCAAAATAGGCACAGCTATCTCGTCTTTTTTCTCCGACTTTCCGCAAGCGCAAAGCCCGAAACACATTGCCGCCGCTGAAACCAAAGCAATAAATCTTGTACTTTTCATAAAAAAGTCCTCTCGGTAACATAAAACTGCGGACACACTCCGCCGCAGTGCATTATACCACATTTTCCGTCATTTTTCAAGCTTATCCCCTACATATCGTGTATCTATTGTATAACTGCACAACACTGTCTGCCTATATTTATACAGGTTTACCACAGCAGTTCTCCGATAATAGAGTTTGAAGCCAAAAACCCCGCAGGCGTGAGCCTTAAAACTCCGTTTTCCACCACGCAAAGCCCCTGCTTCTGAAACAAAGCCGCCTTTTTGCGGATATTATCCCCAAGTTCCTTGCCCCCAAGCTCCTCGGCTTTGCCTATGTCAATGCCCTCCGTGAGCCTAAGCCCCAGCATAACATACTCCTCCGCCTTGTCAGGGTCGTCTTCCAGCACCAACCTGCTCTGCACCTTGTCGGAAATAAAAGCCTCTACATCATTTTTGCAGTAATATCTTTCATTCTCAAAGAAAGAATGTGCCGACGGACCAATGCCGATATATTCTTCCCCATGCCAGTATTTAAGATTATGCCGTGACTTTCCGCCCTCTTTGGCAAAGTTTGATATCTCATACTGTAAAAAGCCCTTGTTTTCAAGCTGACCCACAGTTTGCAAATACATATCGCACAGCATATCATCGTCAGCCACAGCGTTTCTCATCTCATCGCAATCAAAAGCCGTACCCTTTTCTATTTTCAGCATATAAGCCGAAATATGGTCAATAGGGAGCGCCGTAAGGCTCTCTATACTGTTCCAAAGGCTTTCAAGGGTCTGACCCTTTACGCCCAGCATGATATCGCATGAGATGTGCTTAAAGCCCACCTGAGCCGCCGTTTCCACAGCCGACTTTGCCTGAGAAAAGTCATGAAGCCTGCCTAAAAAGCCAAGTTCCCTGTCATTAGCCGATTGAACGCCGAAAGAAAGCCTTGTTACCCCTGCTTTTCTCCACCATGACATCTTCTCCCCGTCCGCAGAGCTAGGGTTAGCTTCCAAGGTTATTTCAGGCTCGCAAAGTTCAAAGCACTTCCCTGCCGTATCTATTATCTTGTCCACCTGTTCAGCCGACAGCACAGAGGGCGTGCCTCCGCCGAAATAGATAGTGTCGCATTTTATGCCCCTGCCCTTGAAAGCTTCCAAATTTCGGCACGCAGCCTGAGTGTAGCCCTCATAAAGTTCAGGTCTGCAAACAGAATAGAAGTCGCAGTAAGGACATTTTCTTTTACAGAAAGGCACATGGATATAAATTCCTGTCATAGCATATCCTCGTCGTCATCGAAAGCCTTGTCGATATACTCTCCTGTTTTTTCACGGTTGAGCCGAAATCTCTCTACCGCCTTTTTCACGCCAAATATACCGCCCCACACAAGGAACATACAAAGGCTTATAAGCGCCGCATAAAGGACAAAATAAGCCTGCTGTTTAAGGCTCAGCTGAAAATACACCGACCGCCTGTTTAGCATATCGGAAACTCTGGGGTGAATAACGATATAGCAAATGACACCCAGAATACCGGCATAAGCAAGCGTGCATACCATGCCCATAAAAGCTTCCTTGAATTTGAGTGCTGAGAATTTAGCACCTGCGCACACCGCCCACACAGCGATAAGCACAAGCCCAGCCGCCGCTGAGATATTGGCATACACCTCATAAAGCACAGGCAATATCACCGCACCGCTAAGCCCGAAAGCAAGCGACAATTTCATAGACTTTTGTATATCAGGCATAGCTGCTCCTTTCATCAATTCTTGATATGTTTATATTTGTATCGACCGACAAGACCAACAGACGTATTCTTTGTCTTTGTCTTTGTCTATCTCTATAACTATATCTGTATCTATATCAGGTTATTCTGGTTTCATAAATAACCTATTGGTTTTTCTAATAACCTTTTGGTTTTGCAAACCGTTTTAACCATTGTAGGGGCGAACAGCGTTCGCCCGTTTCGTTCTCCCACTCAACTTCGTGGAAATTCAAACCTTGAAACTCCCCGAACGGGACGTCGCATTTCTGTGAAGCAGAAATTGCGCCGCTCCGCTACTCGTCCAATTTCAGCACCGACATAAACGCTTCCTGCGGCACTGACACAGATCCAAGCTGTCTCATTCGCTTTTTACCCTCTTTTTGCTTCTCCAACAGCTTCTTCTTTCTTGTGATATCTCCGCCATAGCATTTAGCAAGGACGTCTTTTCTCATAGCCTTGATAGTCTCTCTAGCTATTATCTTTCCGCCGATCGCCGCCTGAACAGGTATCTCAAACAGCTGTCTCGGTATATTCTCCTTAAGCTTCTCCGTCAATCTCCTGCCCCTAGAATACGCCTTATCCTCATGGACAATAAACGAAAGTGCGTCCACCACCTCGCCGTTAAGGAGTATATCAAGCTTCACAAGCTTAGACTTCGCATATCCCTGCATCTCATAGTCAAATGAAGCATACCCCTTTGTGCGTGATTTCAGTGCGTCAAAGAAGTCATAAACTATCTCGTTGAGCGGCAGCTGATAATGCAGGTCAACTCTCGTTTCGTCTATATACTTCATATCCTTGTATACGCCACGCCTGTCCTGACAAAGCTCCATTATATTCCCAACATATTCAGACGGCGTATAAATATGCGCATTTACTATCGGTTCTTCCGCCGATGCGATATTTGCCACGTCAGGATAATTTGTCGGGTTATCTATAAACACAGTTTCGCCGTTGGTCAGGTTTACCTTGTATATAACCGACGGCGCAGTTGTGATAAGGTCGAGATTATATTCTCTCTCCAAGCGCTCTTGGATTATCTCCATATGCAGAAGTCCGAGAAAGCCACATCTGAAACCAAAGCCAAGCGCAATGGAAGTCTCAGGCTCAAATGACAGTGAAGCGTCATTTAGCATAAGCTTTTCCAAAGCGTCTCTCAGGTCAGGATATTTTGCTCCGTCCGCAGGATAAATTCCGCAGTATACCATAGGGTTTACTTTCTTATATCCAGGCAGTGCCTCGGCGCAAGGCTCAGCGGCGTTTGTAACAGTATCGCCCACACGAGTATCGCCGATATCCTTGATAGAAGCAGCGATATAACCTACCTCGCCTGCATGAAGCTCGCCCACAGGCACAAGGTCAGTTGCGCCCATATAGCCGATCTCTACAGTCTGGAACTCAGCCCCTGTCGCCATAAGCCTAATGGTATCGCCCACCTTGATATGGCCGCCGTGGAGCACCTTGGCAAACACACCCTCCCG
>CALEJX010000387.1 GCA_937898375.1 uncultured Ruminococcus sp. | reverse complement strand
GACTGATGATTTATCCTTTCTCCCTGCCTCGGATATCGCACTCATGATATCGTGAAGTTCTTTTTGCATGAACTGCTCTTTATACTCGTCTGACATAGGTATTCTTTCAAACTGTGTAAATGACATTATCACGGCGTCGTAGTCACCAGTGACACATCTTGCAATAAAACGCTTTCTATTGGCTTTGGTAAAGTCTTCAGGTTTTGCCACAAGCAGTTTTGCATTTGGATAAAGCCGCAGCCACTCACTCGCCATTTGCAGCGTAAGGTGCTTTGGTACAACTACGCAGGCTTTGTTTATAAGACCAAGACGTTTCTTCTCCATTACAGTTGCAACCATTTCAAAGCTTTTTCCTGCACCAACTTCATGTGCAAAGAGTGTGTTTCCACCAAGCTTTGCACGCATTATAGCATTTGATTGATGTTTCCGCAGCGTTATTGATGCGTTCATGCCTGGAAAAGTTTGATGTGAGCCGTCATACTCTCTGCCCCTTATGGAGTTGAACAGATAGTTGTACTTTGCAACGTATTTTTCACGCCTGCCCATATCTTCCCACAGCCAATTTCTGAACGCTTCTTTCATCAAACGAGCTTTCTCTTTTGCAAGCTGTGTTTCTTTAGTATTTATCTCATACCATACCTTATCGCCATCCTCTCGTCTGTCACGAATTAAAATATCACGCTGATTAAGAAGATTTTCAAATATCTGATAGCTGTTCATTCTTGATGTTCCGAATGTTTCAGTGGCAGCAACTGAGCGGTCAGATGTTTTATTCTCTATTTTGTATTCACCAAGCTTTGTTCTTGTGACAGGGTAGTAATAGGTGTTTGCGTGTGCATACTCGTTTAGAAACTTATTATAATCTGCGACATCGATCCAGTTAGCGCCGATCCTTACGGATATCTCGCTGGCTTCAAGGTCTTTTGGCACAACTTTCAGCAGAGCTTCTACGTTTTTGTTGTAGCTGCTGTCAATATGCTCCGCATGATCTCTGGCTATTCTCAGCTTATCACGGATATTGCCTGACAGATATTCAGATGATTCCGTATAGCCTGAATATGGGTCATTGTCTTTAACTTTGGCAGGATCTCTGAATATTTCATCGCCAAGGTCAGCAATAACCTTTTCAGGCGTAGTGTCTGTGAGCTGTGACATATAGAGAATATCGACCTTTCCCAATCTGTCCATTGACACTTGAAGTGCTTCAAGTGCTGTATCAACTTTTGAAACTGGAATATCTGGAAGTATCGTTCTCTTTGTGAATATTGCAGCCTTTTCAACTGTCTTATTTTCCACGTTGACAACTTCGAGTGCTGCTAAAGTGTTGTAGTCATCATCATTAGAAAAGCAGCGTGAATTGGCGCTGTCCGTGATGTTTCCGAACTTTGTTCTGAAATTGTCATATGTGCTGTTGAGTTTTTTCTGAAGTTCTGCGAGCTGTTCATCAGAGCAGCCGTCAGCCTGGGCATTGATAAGCTCCATAGTTGCTTGCCTTAGAGTATGAAGCCCTTTCATGCGTTCAAGCGATTTGCCTGTTTCTGTGACCTTGACCATTATTTCATTTTCACGGAAATAAAGATCTCCGTCAACAATGGTATGAGTGAAGTTCCTGACAGTTGGATCAGCAGGGAGTATCTCAGCTGTCCCATTGTCAAGCTCAGTTTCCACAGTATCAATAACGCCGTCTATTTTTGAAATGGCATTTATGAGCTGCTGTGCAAGGGGAGTGTCACTGTTTGCATAGCAGGTCGTTACCTTGCTGTCTGCGCCATATTTTCCTCGCATACGCTCGTCCCACGCCATAGTACCAAGTACCATATCGGGATTGTCCACAAAATATTGATTGCAAGGAATGCCGTTGGCTGTTTCTGAAACGTGTACCCAATTTGGAATAACAGATGTCATTGTTGTTCTTTTTTTCAGAAAGATAATATCTGTTGTAACACTGTCTGCGTCTTTAAACGTTCCAGAGGGAAGTCTTACTGCGCCTAAAAGTTCACAGCGTTCGGCAAGATATTTCCTCGCCTTATCATTTTTCTTATCCATTGTGAATTTTGAAGTCACAATGGCAACAATTCCTCCAGGCTTTACCTTATCTACTGCTTTTGCGGCGAAATAGTCATGAATTTTGAAGTGGTATTTGTCATAAGCTTTGTCTGCAATGCCATAATCTCCAAAAGGTATATTACCTATGACCACGTCAAAGCTGTTATTCTTGAATGTTGTTTTTTCAAACCCTTTTATCTGTATATTATCCTCTGGGTAGAGCTGCTTGGCTATTCGTCCTGAAATGCTGTCAAGCTCAACGCCGTAAAGTTTTGAATCTGCCCTCATTTCATCAGGCATTTTTGCAAAAAAGTTTCCAACGCCCATGCTAGGCTCTAGGATATTTCCACCCTCAAATTGAAATCTTTCCAAAGCAAGATATACGCTGTCTATGACTTCTGGTGGTGTATAGAAGCTTGTCAGTGTTGATGATCTTGCAGCACTATACTCATCAGTGGTCAGAAGCTCTCTTAAACGAGTCTGCCTTGCTCCCCAACTGTCAGCAGAAACATTCTCAT
Source organism: uncultured Ruminococcus sp. (assembly GCA_937898375.1). Taxonomy (GTDB): domain Bacteria; phylum Bacillota; class Clostridia; order Oscillospirales; family Ruminococcaceae; genus Hominimerdicola. The sequence continues at coordinate 3,235 of CALEJX010000387.1, read as the reverse complement.
TATCTGCAACAAAAGCCTGAGCAGTTCCGCCCCAACCTGAGTATCTAGCCATTATTTTCTGTTCTTCAGGTGTCGCAAGCCGCTTTTCGCTCTCTATTTTCAGTAAAGTTTCAATAGCAGCTATATTTGCGTCACATCGAGCAGCAGCTCCGCCCACAACAACATTATTAGGGTCAAAGTGATATGTGCTTGCTTTGACATTCTTCTTTGGCTTTTCTACCTTTTCAGTTTTGACGTCTTTATCAGGTATAGTGGCGGTTTCAGAAACAGGAGGTGTTTCAAAGAGTGAAATCTGTTCATCAGATGTAGAAGATATAGGAACGCTTTCAGAAGTAGGCGGTGTTGTCTTTTTTTCTTCAGACAGAACATTATTATCGATTGAGGGCGTTTTATATGGTGTAGGTTTTTCAACCTCACCATTTTTGATTGCCAGCATTTTCTTTTCATAATCGTCGATCTGTTCTCTTGTGAAGTAGGCGTTTTCAGGCATTTTCTCATACAGCTCATTGATCTTAGCTATCTGCTTTTCAACTGTTTCTGCCCACAAGTGCTTTTCTGCACCTGTTTTCAGATAGTAATCGCAATCAAGCTTAAGCCTGCCTAAAAGCTTGTCTATGTCAGTTTGTGTTTCATTTGTAAGTGTAGGCGTTTCATCGACTAGGTCTGCCATATGTGCTGATTTTGCAGCTTCAAGCTCAGGTATAATAGAAGTATAAGCGGAGTATCTTTTCAGAAAATCAATAACGCCGCCGTATCCGTCCCCTGCGTCCTGGCGTTCAGTGATCGTTTGTCCGTCAGGCATATTAATAGTAAACTTGACCTTATCATAGCCCATAAACTGTGAGAATTCATCATCAGCACCTGCTTCATACCATGCTTTTGCTGAGCCGTATTTCTCTATTGCAGCCTTTGCTCCTGTCACCATTTCACTGTCAGCCTGTTTCATGAGCGCATCAAATTCTGCTACACTGTAGGTCTTGCCGTCCTCAAAATAGTTGCTTTCGCTCCATTCACAGGTTATCGTAGGCTCGGACAATGCAGCAGAGGTCTTGACATCATTTGAACTTATATCGGCACTATTTTCTTGTTGTTTACTCTTGACAATATTGCGACTTTGGTGTATAATAATATTAGAGTCAAGAATGTTTAAGCCCTTGGACAATTGTAGCCCAAGCACACTGAACAGTTCTTGGCTTTTTTCTTTGTTGTAATAAAGAACTTTGTTTTGTTCTACGGCACGATTAATTTGATTTTCAAAATTGTTTCTGCCATGAAAACTCATTACAAAGTTGGATTCGACCAATTCTAAATCATATTTAGCTTTGCCATTTGGCTTTATAGCAGCAATGATAGGCATTTTTTCGTTGTCAAGTTCAGATGTTACGATTATTATGCTATCATTTCTCGAAAGGGAATCATATATAATCACGGGATTTTCAAGTAACATGGGCATTTTTTTGATTTGTTCTGCGTTCAATCCGTGGTAATGTATGCTTTCACCTGTATTTCCTTTCGGCTTGAGAGCGTCATGCAAATGCCGTTTCGTATAAAACATTGGAAGTTGCTCACAGCCAACGTCAAGCAGTATTTGAGGTGTATCGCATACTTTCAAGTCATTGTATCGGTTTGCCTTTCCTGCAAGTACATCATCGACCTGTTCAGCAAATGTTTTTTCACTCTTGACAACTCCAGAGGAGTCTGTTATACTGCTTGTAGAGCTATTAGGAACAGCAGGGCGTAGCTGGTTTTCAGCCAAACCTATAATTCTTGATGGTTCTATTTTTTTGTCCTGTTGAGTAACATCTGCTGAGATTGTGTCGGCAGAGTTGTCCTGAACCTCAACCGCTTGAACGTCCTGCTTTGAATGCTCTATTACAGCCTTATCAAGATATATCTGAACATCATGTGGATCTATCTGTCCGTCAACTGCCTGATGAAACATTTCAAAGAATGTTTTTATTTCGTCTACAGTTAGCCGTTCATCGACTTCGTTAAGAACAGTAATGGAAATTCCCTCAGAAAAGCCCTGCTGCAGCACAGCTTTTTGTTCATCACTGTACTCATGGTGTGAGAACATATCTGACAGTTTCAACCGACCATTTATCTCATTTACATATGTACGATATTCGTTCAGTATGCCCTTTGGATCGAGTGCTTGCTCTATCACACTTTGAGCGTAGTAATCTGATAATAAGGATGATATATGCCGCAGTTCGTCGGGCGAATATCGGACGCTTACCCAATGCCGTATGTTATGTTCACCATTTTGTGCAGCTGCCACCACAGCCTGTTTTAATGCAAGGATCTGTTCTTGTGAAAATTTAAGCTTTATAAGGTCTTGAAGTATATCGTCAACGATATCAGATGTACTTTCTTGTTTTGCATTTTTGGCATTGTCAAGAGCTTCGTTTTTGCGGTCAATTGCGATAACTTCTTTTTCAATTTCAAACAGCGTGTCTTTGGCAGCGTGCTGAACAGCTCTGCTGAAAAGAATCATATCTCTTGCATTTTTGATACGGTCAAGAGCGCTTACATCAACATCGGCATGCAGATCTATTTTACCTGAAAGATTACACCTTTGAGAAACAACGAACCGCACCACAGAAGCCAGGGAACGGCGGTACAATTCAGCCTGTCTTGTATCAAGTCCCATTTGAGATATTGCATTTTGTACTGACTCAGCAATAGGCGCAGAATTAAGACTGTTTGCTGTCATTGCTTCGATACATTCTTTGACCGATCCTGCGCTTATATTGTATCGGTTATTAAGCGTGTTGAGTAGCTCAGGTGTATTGCGGTCAGTAAGTGTCCACATCTCAGGCAACTCTTTGCCACCTGTCTGAGTGACGTCATATAAATATCTGCAAGTGTGATTTTTGCCAAAAACAGCAACGCCGTGAGAGCCACGTCTGATATATCGTCCCAGACGTCCCCATTTCTTATACTCAGCGATCTTTGTTGCATTCCTATCCTGCTGGAATACTAACACAGCGTCTGAATACGGCTGCTTATACATTTTTGCGGAAAATTTGAGATACTCAATGTAATCCTGCTTATTGTTTCTGAGATGCTCATTGATTTCAAACCATGCTTGCTTTACGGCTTCATACTTATCGTGCTTATCCATTTAAGTTCCCCCTCTTTTATTTTTCAAGAATAGTTAAGAGCTGCTCCAAAAGTTCCTTATTCTTTCCTGCGTCTGTCATATCCATGATGTTGAGTGCATATCTTACGC
>CALEJX010000386.1 GCA_937898375.1 uncultured Ruminococcus sp. | reverse complement strand
AATGTCAAGGCTTCCAATAACGTTCGGACTTGTGATAATGAGTTCCGTCATAGGCTCAGTGATAGCCGTTATAATGGGAGTTGCGGCGGCACTGAGAAAAGGCAAACCCTCAGACGCAGCAATTTCGGGACTTATGCTTGTGCTTTCAGGAGCGCCGTCCTTTTTGGTAAGCATACTGATACTTATTTTCATGACAAAGTACGTTCCGGGATATTCATTTATCGGAACATATACAAATTTCGGAGAGTTTTTACAGCGTATAACGATACCGAGCCTGATAATGGCGCTGACATTCGTTGCAATGCTGGGACGTATCACACGAAGCAATATGATAAATCAGCTCCAGTCCCCTTATATCGCAACAGCGGCGGCAAAGGGATTAAAGCAAAGCACCATAACTTACAAGCACGCTTTTCACAACGCCGTTATCCCTGTTATAACAGTTGCAGGATATATGATAGCAGGCTCTATAGGCTCAACAGTGATAGTTGAGCAGGTCTTCTCTCTCCCAGGTATAGGAGGTCTGCTCATAACGGCGATAGAGGAAAATAATTTCCCTATAGTTCAGATACTTGTTCTGTTCATGCTTGGAGCATATCTTATCATGAGCTTTGTTATCGACATACTTTATACCGTTCTTGATCCGAGAGTTGATCTTAAATAAGGTGGGATTTTTAATGAAGAAGAAAAATAAAGCAGGAACATTTTTTACTCCTGTTGTGGCGGTGACGGGAATATTTCTTGCGGTAATAGTTTTTGTATCGCTCTTTGCAAGCGTTATCGCACCATATGACCCTCTTGCCACAGACGTGAACGCAATATATGCTCCCGCCTTTTCTGAGGGACACATTTTCGGAACTGACGGACTTGGCAGAGATCTTTTTTCAAGGCTCATATGCAGTGCAAGAACTTCCATATTAAACGCCTTTCTTATAGTCGCCATAGAGGTAGTCATAGGCGTTCCTCTTGGACTTATCTGCGGATACTACAGAGGTCCTCTTGACAGTATCGTAATGAGAGTGTGGGACGTTATAAGCGCAATACCGCCGCTGCTGCTTTCCTTTATCCTTATTGCAGTAATGGGAAAGGGCATGATGACAGGTATCATCGCCATAGGCATTTCTTATATCCCTCTTACCACAAAGACCGCAAGATCAATGATAATGACAGAGAAAAAGGCGGTGTATGTTGAAGCCTGCAAATCAATGGGGTTTTCAGACGCAAGGATAATTTTCGTGCATATCCTGCCGAACATTATTACCCCTATGATATCACAGTTCACACTTGATATCGGTACGGCTATCACATCAATGGCGACCCTGAGCTTTCTGGGACTTGGCGTTCAAGCTCCAAACGCTGACTGGGGAACGCTTCTCCGTGACGGCATGGGCAACCTTTACAACAGCTCGGCACTGCTTTTTATCCCTGCAATATGCGTAATACTTGTAACAGTATCCATAAACCTTTTCAGCGACGGCGTTCAGAACTATCTCGACCCGTCATCAAGAAAGCTTCCGTCATTCAAGAAATACGAAAAGAAACACGGCATAAAGAAGCTTTCAGCAGTTAAGGCAAACGGGGAGGCGTAAAAAATGAAAAAAGGAAACGTTCTTGAAATAAAAGACCTTTCTGTAGACTTTATGACAGTGAGAGGTATCGTATACGCCGTTCAGGGCGTTGACCTTGAAGTGAAGCAGGGCGAGATACACGGCATAGTGGGCGAGAGCGGCTGCGGAAAAAGCGTAACATCAAAGTCGGTCATAAGGCTCCATAACGAGGAGACCACCAGATATGCAGGGGATATCTACATAAGAGACGACAGCGGCGAGAAAGACGTTCTTGCAATGAACAAAAAGCAGCTCCGTGATTTTAGAGGCAGCACAGCCGCAATGATATTCCAAGACCCTATGACCTCTCTTGACCCTATCATGAAAGCAGGCGAGCAGATAGCAGAAATGCTCAGGGCGAAGAAAAACCTGAGCCGCCGTGAAGCAAGAGAAAAGGTCATTGAGATGTTTGAAAAGATAGGCATAACACCTGCGGAGAAAAGATACGAGCAGTATCCATTTGAAATGAGCGGAGGAATGTTACAGAGAATAATGATAGCAATGGCGCTTATATGCGAGCCGAAGCTTCTTATTGCAGACGAGCCTACCACGGCGCTTGACGTTACTATCCAAGCGCAGATACTAAAGCTTATAAAAAAGCTCCAGCAGGAGAGCGGAACGTCGGTAATATTCATCACTCTCATCCTTGGGGTGGTGGCTGAGATATGTGACAGCGTAACTGTAATGTATGCAGGAAAGGCTGTTGAAACAGCAAGCGTTGTGGATATTTTCGACCGCCCTGCTCACCCTTACACAAAGGCGCTCCTTGAAAGCAATCCAAGGGAGAGCGACACGGAAAAAAGAATGAAAAGCATACCGGGCAGCCCTCCGCTTCTGTATGAAAAGTTCAAGGGCTGTGCCTTTGCACCGAGATGTAAGTATGCTGACGATAAATGCAGGAGCTGCGTGCCTGTTACAGAAAATGTGTCTGAGGGACACAGCACGGCTTGCTTCAAATGGCGGGAGGTGACATCACAATGAGCGAAGAAAAAGACAGACAGCCTTTTATAAGCGTAAGAGATCTGAAAAAGTATTTTTGCCTTGACAATTACAAGCTTGCAAAGGCAAAGGCACGATATATCCACGCCGTTGATGATGTTAGCTTTGATATCTATAAAGGCGAGATATTCGGCATAATAGGCGAGAGCGGTTCGGGCAAATCAACTATTGGAAGATGCGTTCTGAAGCTTATCGACGTTGACTCAGGAGAGATATATTTTGACGGCAAGAACATAACTCATGTGAGCCGTAAGGAACAGCAGGAGCTGCGTTCAAGAATGCAAATGGTCTTTCAAAACCCTCTTGCTTCCTTTGACCCGAAAAAGACTATACGCTTTAGCCTTGAAGAATCTGCAAAGGTGCATAAGATAAAGCCTGAGGTCTACAAGGCTAGGATAAAACAGCTTATGGAGTATATAGCGCTTCCGGAGGACTTGCTCACAAGATATCCTAAAGACCTTTCGGGCGGTCAGCTCCAAAGGCTTGCAATAGCGAGAGCGCTTATGCTTGAGCCTGATTTCATTCTTGCAGACGAGCCTGTTTCGGCGCTTGACGTTTCTGTGCAGGCGCAGATATTAAATCTTATGCTTGACCTGAAAGAAGATAAAGGGCAGACGATACTTTTTATCTCCCATGACCTAAACGTTGTCCGCCACGTTTGCGACAGGATAGCGGTGGTATATTTGGGAGCAGTAATGGAAATGGGTACAGTGGAGCAGGTTTATAACAGCGTTGCTCACCCTTACACTCAGGCGCTTATCTCAGCAAAGCCAAAGGAACACCCTCTTGAAAACAAGGAGCATATCCTGCTGGAGGGAGATATACCAAATGCAGTGGATATCCCAGAGGGCTGTCGCTTTGCAGGCAGGTGCAGATATTTCAAAGAGGGCTTGTGCGACAACCGCACGCCAAAGCTCAAAGACATTGGAGACGGGCATTACGTTGCCTGTCATTTCCCACTAGGCATTGACCGCAGCAAGACCGCTGCGGATATGTAATAGATCTTATGAAGAAAGGAAAGTTATCATGAAAAAATTCTCACGCAAGATCGCAGCCGCTGCCGCATTGGCAATAACAGTTTCAAGCTGTATGACAGGCTGTTTCGACAACACAAGTTCTGGCTCAGGCTCAGGTTCTTCTGGAGGAGGCTCGGAGACAGTTCTCAGAGTAGGTTATACTCAAGAGCCGTCATCGTTCGACCCTGCCGACTTTACTATCGTGGCGTCCGCTCTCACAGGCTATGACTGCTATGACACGCTTCTTAACTTCTCACATGATGGCACAACGGTTGAGCCTGCCCTTGCAGAATCTTGGGAGCAGGTGGACGATACTACATACACATACAAGATAAGACAGGGAGTAAAGTTCTCAGACGGCAATGAAATGACAATGGACGATGTGCTTTATTCTCTTAACAGAGTAACAGAAGACAACTATTATATGAGCTATCTTTTCGCAAACGTTGACAGCTTTGAAGCCGACAATGATACTTGGACGCTGACAGTTCACCTTAAACAGCCTGACTCAACATGGCAGTATGTTCCTGCAACATCAGCCTGCACTATCGTTGAGAAGTCTGTAACAGAGGAGCAGGGCGACAAATACGGCACTGCCGACGGAAAGACAGTTGGTACAGGTCCTTACAAGCTTTCTTCATGGTCCTCAGGCAGCGAGATAGTTCTTGAAAAGAACGAAAACTGGTGGGGCGACCCTGATACTCTCGATATCGACAAGGTAGAGTATTACGTTATCGAGGACGAAAGCGCATTGGCACTTGCGGCAAAGGGCGGACAAATAGACTTTGTCGAGGGTATGTCAAACAGCGTTATGTCTGTATATCAGAGCTGTCAGAACTTCAATATCCTCTCATGCGAGGGAACGACTTCAAACTATATCGCATTCAACACAGCTTCAAAGCCGTTTGATGATGAGTGGGCAAGAAAGGCTGTTGCATATTGTATCGACCGTTCACAGATAACAACAACTATCGGCGGCGACTATGCAAAGCAGTCGGCTGTTGTTCCAATGAGCGAATCCATGATGTATATGGATAAGGACAAGTGGGATTCAACTATCGCTGACAGCGATGTTTATACTCAGGATTATGACAAGGTAAAGGAATGTCTTGCAAAGTCAAAGTATCCTGACGGCTTTGAGTTTGATTTCTATACAACTTCACAGACACAGAAGCAGGCTGAGCTTCTCAAGTCAATGGTAGACGCAAGCGGCTCTATCACAATGAACCTTGTGGAAGTGCCTGACAGTGATATCTTTAGCTATATGTTCGGCTACAAGACAAAGGACAACGGCGAGAGATATTACAACGCAGTTGGCACATACATGATGTCAGACTTCCTTGACCCTATGGGAATGTTAAAGACGCTTTATGCAGGCTCTAACGCTTGCGAGGGCGGAACGAACGAAACACTTTGGTCAAGCACAGAAGCAGACGGGCTTCTTGATAAGGCGGCTCAGACAACAGATGACGCAGAGAAAATGGGTTACTATACTGACGCATACAAGATATTTGCCGACCAGTGCCCTTACTTTGGACTTTACACATCATCTGACGTTTACGCAGTGAGCGACAAGTTCACATATGACCCAAGCCCGATGTTCTGGTATAACTTTAGTTATGCAGACGTTCATGTGGCAAAATAAGAAATAATATGAAAAAGGAAGTGCGATAATGTATTCATCTCTGGATACCGTGTGGGTTCTTCTCTGCACAGCTTTGATATTCTTTATGCAGGCAGGCTTTGCAATGCTGGAAACAGGCTTCACCAGAGCAAAAAATGCAGGCAACATAATAATGAAAAATCTTATGGATTACTGCATAGGCTCTGTTCTGTTCTGGGTTATCGGCTTCAGCTTTTTGTATGGCGACTCCATAGGAGGATTTATCGGAAAGCCCAGTCTGTTCGCAGCAGGAAAGTTTGCAGCCTCAGGAGACCTGCCTAAGCGAGTGTTCCTTATGTTCGCAACGGTCTTTTGCTCAACTGCCACAACTATAGTTTCAGGTGCAATGGCAGGCAGGACAAAGTTCAAGGCCTATCTTACATATTCGGCTGTTATGAGCGGCATAGTTTATCCTATAACAGGTCACTGGATATGGAACAGCGCAGGCTGGCTCAAAAGCATAGGCTTCCACGATTTCGCAGGCGGAACTGCTGTTCACGTTGTTGGCGGAACTACAGCACTTATAGGTGCGCTGCTTGTGGGAGCAAGGATAGGCAAGTTTGATAAAAACGGCAAGGCGAGAGCTATACCGGGACACAATCTCACTATCGGAGCTTTGGGCATATTTATTCTGTGGATAGGCTGGTTCGGATTTAACGGCGGCTCGCTTCTTACCGCTCAGGGCGACAGCAGTGCCGCAAAGCTTGGGGATATCTTCTTTAACACAAACATATCTGCGGCGGCTTGTGCAATAACCGCAATGTTCATCACATGGGTGCGCTACGGCAAGCCTGATGTGACAATGACCCTAAACGGCGCACTTGCAGGACTTGTGGCTTCCACCGCAGGCTGTGATACAGTTTCGGCAGGAGGAGCGTTTGTTATCGGCATAACAGCAGGCTTTGTAATGGTGTTCGGCGTTGAGCTTATAACAAAGCTAAAGGCTGACGACCCTGTGGGTGCGGTTAGCGTTCATGGTCTGTGCGGAGCATGGGGAACTCATATGACGGGCGTTTTCGCAAAGAAAAGCGGTCTTATATACTCTGGCAGCCCGAAAGACCTGCTTATCCAGCTTGCAGGCGTGCTTTCAGTTGCAGCTTGGACGGCGCTTATTATGGTGATAGTGTTCACAGTGATAAAGAAAACAATGGGTCTGAGAGTTAGCGAGAACACTGAGATAGTTGGTCTTGACAAATGTGAGCATGGACTTTCAAGCAGTTATGCGGATCTTCTCAATACTGCTCAGTTCATCACCGCCGCCGCTGACGAGCCTTCAAAGGTGAGGGCTATAGACGAAGCCTCAGAGCTTAACGCTTCTGATTACAAGGCGGACGGAAAGATGCACAAGGTGGTCGTTCTTATGAACGTCGCAAAGTTCGAGACGCTGAAAAACGCTTTGGATAAGCTTGATATAACAGGCATGACAGTTACGCAGGTGAGCGGCTGTGGAATACAGAAGGGAAGCACTGAGCTTTACAGAGGCTCTGAGCTTGAATCAAGGCTTCTGCCTAAGATAAAGGTGGAGATAGTTATAAGCACTGTTCCGCTGGGACTTCTTATCGACACTATCAGAAAGGTGCTTTATACGGGCAAGATAGGCGACGGAAAGATATTTGTTTATGATGTTGCAAACGTTGTGAAGATAAGAACAGGCGCAGAGGACGAGCAGGCTCTTGAATAAGCTGCCATAATAATTGGAATGGGGGACAAGATATGACTGATGATATAAAAGACGCTGTGTTTTATACAGACGAAAACGGACAGCTTGTCCCGAATGGGGAAAAGCTTCTGAGCATAACCGAGATAGCAAAGTATCGAAACATACCTACAGAGCGGCTGAGATATTACGATAGGATAGGGCTTCTAAGACCTGACTATGTTGATAAGCTCACAGGGCGGCGGTTTTATTCGGCACAGCAGTGTGAAAAGCTTGGCACCATAAAAGAGCTTCGCAGGCTGAACTTATCACTGAAAGAGATAGAGGACTATTTCAATGACAGAAACCTTGAAAAGTCCGAGCGTGTTCTCAGACAGCGTTATGAGCTTTTACAGCAGGAGATAGCGGACAAGCTCGAGATAAGCCGTGTGCTGAAAGAGAAGCTGAAATTTATCAGGGAGCTTAACAACACAGATTTCAAGCTTGACGACCCTGTTATAAAGGAACTTCCTGAACGATATGCCCTCAAAGGGGAGAGCAACAAGTTCAGAACAAATCTCACCGGCATAGAGTTTATGAAGCTTGAAGAGGCTATCGGCGGAACTTCCCCTGTGCTTGCCACAGACAAGGTTGCAATGACCATAAAAAACTCAGTTGACCCTGACGATATGGACTCCGAGGTCTGCCCTATGGTGTTCTGTTCGGCAGATCAGGCTGACAAGGAAAGCTTCACAACAGTGGCAGGGGGAAAATACGTTTGCGCTTTCCATAGGAACTGCTACAGCTATTTCGGGGAGCTTATAATGAAAATGCGCTGTCTTGCACAGGAGCATGGCTACACCCTTGGAAGCGTCGGGGTGATGATATACCGTATAGATATAACCCTTACGGACAACAATGATGAAACTATTGCGGAGCTTCAGTTTCCGCTTATGAAATTATAAACAAAGCAGGGAGGAATAATCATGATAGACAGAAATGAACTGCACGCCATGAAAATGGCGGCAAGATTTGATGAATTTGGCAACACAAGATTTCCTACAATGGCAAAGAGAGCCGTTGAGCTTGGCTTAGAGCCTGCGGACAGTATCAAAAGTGAGGGAATGAGTTGTTTTGCAAGAACAAATCTCGGCCCTACATACACAAGCCACGAAACTTTTCTCAGAAGCCCTTTTTGCGAGGATATCCACAAGGTGTCGGATTATGACGTTGCAGTGGTGGGTATCCCATATGACAGCGGAGCTTCAAACCGCTCAGGCACAAGGCTTGGTCCTGCTGGCATAAGACACGCTTCTTCGCAGATATCGCCTTTCAACCCTGACTATGGCGTTGACCTTTACGAAAACATAAAGCTTTGCGACGCAGGAGATATCTATACACTCCCTGCAAATGCTGAAAAGACTTTCGACCAGATAACAAAGGGCATAGGCTATATATTCTCTCAGGGTGTAACGCCTATCGTTCTTGGGGGCGACCACTCTACTACGTTTCCTACACTCAGGGGCATTTCAAAGTATATCGACGGCAATATCGGCGTTATCCATATCGACCGCCACAGCGATTGTGACGCTATCCAAATGGACGAGAAAATGCACGGCACAGAATGGTACCATTCCACTCATCTGCCTAACCTCAGCGCAAAAAATCTTGTGCAGATAGGCATAGGCGGAAACTGCTGTAAGTCATGGTCAAAATTCACCCGTGACAGCGGCTGCACGGCTGTATCAATGGAGGATATCGACAAGTATGGTATCGACAAGGTTGCAGAGCTTGCCCTCGATATCGCATGGAAAGGCTGTAAGGCAGTGTATGTGAGCCTTGATATAGACGTTCTGGAAGCGGCTTTCTGCCCTGGTACAGGCACGCCTGATTTCGGCGGTATGCTACCAAGAGAGCTTCTAAGGCTTCTTAAGCTTGTGACAGCTCCGGGTATCTGCGGAATGGACGTTGTGGAGGTATCCCCTCCATTTGATGTGAGCGAGATAACTTCACTTGCGGCGTCAAGATGTATCATCAATGTGCTTTGCAATCTTGCGCTGAACAAGTCGCTTTATAAACACTGATAATAGTATCTGAAAGAGGCAGCTTATGAATGATCGGCAGCTAAAGGAACTTATACTGGCGGCTAAGGGTAAGCTGCCTTTTGATATTTATTTTTATAACGCAAGGATAGTTGACGTTTACAGAGAGCGTATAATAGAGAACGGCTCGGTGGGGATAAAAACCGGCGTTATCGCCGCAGTTTGCCCTGACTTTGAGCCTAGAGCCGAAAAGCTTATAGACTGCGGCGGAATGTATCTTGCGCCGTCTTTTATCGACGCTCATATGCACATAGAGTCCTCAAAGCTCACGCCTTTTGCATACTGCGAGGGCGCAGTGCCACACGGCACAGGCTGTGTATTCTTTGACCCTATGCAGATGTCAAATACACTTGGGCTTAAGGGCATAAAGGCTGTGCAGGAAATGCTAGGGGAAATGCCAATAGAAAGCTTTTTACAGCTTCCCTCACAGTATCTTTCCACCCTGAAAACGCAAGATGATATCACCAATGTTATCAAAGAGTGCGGAGTGAAAACTGTGGGTGAGATAAGCGGTGCTGTTGTCGAGAACGAGGAGATAATAAAGCTTCTCAGTGCGGCAAAAAGGGCAGGTGTAAAGGTGAACGGTCACTGTCCGTCAATGGGTTTTGGCGACGTTCAGCAGGCGGCTTGCGCTGGGCTTTGTGACGACCACGAGTGCGAAAGCATAAGCGACCTTGAACAGCGGCTTGCCTGCGGAATGGCGGTGTTGGTAAGAGAGGGAACTATAGAGCCGAACTGCCGAACCCTGTGTGAGGGGATAGTGGAAAACAATATCCCTACGGACAATATAATGTTCTGCACCGATGACAAGTCGGCGGAGGATATAAAGGAAAACGGCTGTATAGACAATGCCTTGCGCATTGCAGTGAAAAGCGGTATCGACCCTGTGACGGCGATAAAAATGGCAACGCTAAACGCCGCAAGGCACTATGGCGTTGATGATATCATAGGCTCAGTTACTCCCTCGAAAAAGGCAAACTTCCTGCTTATGGATAGCCTTGAAAATATGACAGTGAAAAAGGTCTATCACGAGGGCAAGTTGGTGGCTGAAAACGGCGAGCTTCTTTGTAGGCATGAGTTTGACATAACTTGCTGTCCTGAGCTTAGAAACACTGTGATATTGCCCAAAGGGCTTGACAGCCATTCTTTTGAGATAAAAGCAGGCTTTGAAAGGGGCTATGTTACTGCAAATGCAATTGAAATGCCAAATGGTGGTATAGTCACAAGGCTTGTGAAAGGCAGGCTTGAAGTCAGAAACGGCGTTGTATGCGGTGATACAAAAGCTGATATTTTACCAATATTTGTTGTGGAGCGTTTCGGCAGGAGCGGAGAGATAGGCAGCGGCTTTATAAAAGGTCTTGGCATAAAAAGGGGAGCTGTTGCCGCAAGTTTTGCTCAGGAGAGCAATAATATCGTTGTGTCAGGCGTTGACCCTGCAGATATGCTTTGCGCCGTGAAAGCTGTTGAAGCAAACGGCGGCGGTGCTGCGGTTGCTATTGACGGCAGGGTGGCAGGGCTTTACTCGCTTCCTGCGGCAGGAATACTAAGCGGTGAGAACATTACAGACGAGATAAAGGCGCAGAAAGCTTTCAGAGAAGCCCTTGCCCTCACAGGGGGAGACGCTCAGCGCATGACGGCGGTGCTTACAGTGTCGCTGTGTCAGACTGTCCCCGAGGTGGGGCTGACGGAAAAGGGGCTTTTTGACGTAAACCAGCAAAGATACATACCCATATTCACGGGCGGTGAAGAATTTGAAGAATAAGTCAGAAAATGTAATAATGACAGAGGGCGACCCTAAGAAAATAATATTCCGATTTGCACAGCCACTTATACTTGCAAACCTTTTTCAGCAGCTTTACAACACCATGGACACCATAATAGTGGGCAAGATAAACGGCGACGAAGCCCTTGCGGCGGTGGGAGTTTCCTTTGCGGTGACAATGGTCATGATAGCCGTTGCAACGGGTACGGGCATAGGAACATCGGTGCTTATAGCGAAATACTGCGGCGCAGGGAACAAATCAAAGGTCAAGACGGGCATTTCCACTGTGCTGATATTTTCACTTATGGTTGCGGCATTGATAGCGGTGCTTGGGGCGGTGCTTAGTATGCCGCTTTTAAGGCTTTTGAAAACGCCTCAGAACATTATAGACGACGCTGCGGACTATCTGCGGATATATTCTTTTGGTATGCCGTTTATGTTTCTTTACAATGTGCAAGCGTCGGTATTCAGCGCCCTTGGCAACTCAAAGACGCCTTTTCACCTGCTTGTGATGTCCTCTTTGCTGAACATAGGGCTTGATCTTTTATTGGTAGGCGGATTTTCAATGGGCGTATCAGGTGCGGCATGGGCGACCTTCATTGCGCAGGGCGTATCGGCGGTGATATCGTTTCTGCTTCTTTTCGACAAGGTATACAGAAAAGACCCTGAAAGAGCCGAGTTCAGCTTCTTTTCGGGGGCTGTGCTAAAAGAAATGTCATCATATGCGGCGGTATCGGTGATACAGCAATCGGTGGTGTCGGTGGGAATGCTCATTGTGCAGTCTGCGGTCAATCCCTTTGGCTCGGACGTGCTTGCAGGCTACACGGCGGCTTCAAAGATAGACTCCTTTGCGATAATGCCGTTCATAGCCTGTGGAAATGCGGTATCCACCTACACGGCGCAAAATCTTGGTGCAGGCAAAAAAGAGCGTATCAGAGAGGGCTACAAGGCAAGCGTGCTGTTATGCGCAGGCATAGCTGTGATAGAATTTGCAGTGATAATGCTTCTCAGGCGGCGCTTTTTAGGATTTTTCATGGACTTGTCAAGCTCATCAGCTTCCGCCATAGAAACAGGCATGGGCTACATGACAGACCTTGCGTTCTGTTACATAATAATGGGAATAAATTCAAGCTTCAACGGAATGTTAAGAGGGCTTGGGTGTTTGAAGCTGTTTTTATCGGGAAGTATAATAAATCTCACGTTCCGAATTATTTTCACCTACGCCCTTGTATCGGTCATAGGCGTATCGGCAGTATGGCTGTCAATGCCGGCAGGCTGGGTGCTGAGCTTTGTTTATGGGAGAGTGGGGTATAGGGTTTCGACAAAGAGAAGCCAAACTAAAAAAGAGCCTTAACGCTGTAAGCGAGGCTCTTTTTTTTACATATTGGAAAGGTTAGTTTATTGGCTTTTTATAAGCCTGCTCCTTAACTTTTTATTCAGAAACAAAGTGATTTATTTCTGAATAAATTGATGAAAGTTCATTAAGCAATTCCATAGTTTTTTCAAATTCGGATTTTGTAATGCCTACACGGCTTATAAATTCCTGCATGTATTTTTCTTCGTCTTCATCGCAAATATTGTCTGACAAGATCAATGCAGTAAGCTCCAGCACAATGATCTTAATTGTTCCTTTGTTACAATCCTTTTTGAGATCTTCAATACACAAATCGAAATTTCTTTCTTCTTCATATCTTGCAGCGATCTGCATTTCATTGCAATACTCATTGATGATCGCAATTTCATCTTCAGCTACAACATTATTTGATTTTGCTGCAAGAATACACAAATCAAGAAAAATGTTTTTCTGCTCTTCATTTAAAGTATTTAAATACATAATAATCTTCCTTTCACTTTAGTAATCAATTTCAACGTTGTATTATGGCTATAAAGTTTGTGTCGCCTCTTCCAAACATTCATTAATACCAGACTCTACTTGAGTATCACCAACATAATAAAAATTAAAGTATAGTATACAGTTTGAATCTATCCATTCGTGTAGTAATTTTGCTGTTTCTATTGCTATAGCGTCAGAAACTTGTGCTTCACTTACGATTTCACAAAACAAACT
>CALEJX010000385.1 GCA_937898375.1 uncultured Ruminococcus sp. | reverse complement strand
TTTTGAAACATAAAATTAAAGAAAATTTGTTGACATGAGCCTACAGTCATGTTAAAATATACTCTGTAAAACTTGCGTGGATTTTTCCTGACTAAATGTCACTTTTCGCCACACAGCAATTAGGCTGTGCGGCTTTTTTTCTGCCCACATACAAAGGAGTGTAAAAAATATAAATGAACAGTGATTTCATGAAAACAAGACCGATATTCCCTCTTCTGCTTTCAATGTCCCTGCCAATGGTGATATCAATGCTTGTAAACTCTCTTTACAACATTATCGACAGCTTTTTCGTTGCAAAAATAAGCGACGACGCCATGACGGCACTATCCCTTTTATTTCCTGTGCAGAACTTCATAAGCGCCACGGCTATCGGTTTCGGCATAGGTATAAACGCCGTTATCGCAATATATCTTGGCGCAGGTCGAAAAGAAAAGGCTGATATCGCCGCAACCCAGGGGTTTGCACTTTCGGCTGTGCATGGTATCGTGCTTATGATAATATGTATACTGATAATGCCTGCTTTTCTATCCATGTTCACAGAGGATAAAAACGTTGCAGACCTCGGTGTACAGTATTGCAATATTGCTTTTTCATTCTCTCCTGCAATAATGCTTGGCATTGCATTTGAGAAGATATTCCAATCTGTGGGCAGAATGAAGATATCGATGTTCAGTATGCTCTGCGGCTGTATCGCAAACATAATCCTTGACCCTCTGCTTATTTTCGGCATTGGCTTTTTCCCGAAAATGGGCATAAAAGGTGCGGCGCTCGCAACAGGTATCGGTCAGGTGCTGACACTTGCTATATACATCATAGCATATCTGCGCTGTGAGCTTCCTGTTAAGCTTTCCGCAAAGCACAAGCGCCCTGACGGCAGGATAATCGCAAAAATGTATTCCATAGGCATTCCTGCTACTCTTAATCTTGCACTGCCGTCGCTTCTAATATCCGCTCTAAACGGCATACTTGCGGCATATTCACAAAGCTATGTGCTTGTTTTGGGCATATACTACAAGCTCCAGACCTTTCTTTATCTCCCTGCAAACGGCGTTATTCAGGGTATGCGACCTGTTATCAGCTTCAACTACGGCGCAGGCGAGAGGGAGCGTGTTAAGAAAATTTACCGCATAGTTCTTTACATGACAGGTGTGATAATGGTGGCAGGAACTGTAATATGCGCACTTTTCCCAGCCCAGCTCATAGGGCTTTTCACAGAAAACGCCGACACTATCGCCATTGGCAAAACGGCACTGCGCCTTATTTGTATCGGCTTTGTTATCTCCGCTGTGTCCGTCACCTCATCAGGTGCGCTGGAGGGTCTTGGCATGGGTATTCCGTCACTTATGATATCCCTGTGCAGATTTATTGTGATAATACTGCCACTTGCATTCTTCCTCTGCAAGCTCACAGGACCAACAGGCGTATGGAACGCTTTTTGGATAACAGAGGTCATTACCGCCGTTATATCGGTATTCATCTACAGATTTTCAGTATCAAGGCAAAAAGAGATAAAATAAACAAAGCGACCGCAGAACCTCATTACCCGAAGTTCTGCGGTCATTTTTATAACCCCAGCTTACTCTTTTATATCAGTTGAAGCCGCAAGTTCTGTTTGTGTTTCGTAGTCTGCGATACGCTCTTTGAGCCTTGTGATAGTCGCACTCAAAGCCTGTGAGCCAAGTACCATTCGCATAGGAGCAGGCGTCTTATCAACGCTTTCGATAATGCGCTCTGCCATTTTTGACGGATCTCCAGGTGCTAAGCCCTTTGAAGCGTCAAGCATATTCAAAAAGCCGTGACAGCTCTCATACTCAGGCATGAGATTTGCCACCTTTGCACTGCCGTATCTGAACTCTGTTCTTGCTCCGCCCGGCTCAACGATAGTCACGCCGATATTGAACTGAGCCACCTCCTGTGCAAGTGCTTCACAGAAGCCCTCGATACCGAACTTTGTGGCATGATACATTGAGTTTGCAGGAAATGCCACCTGTCCGCCGTAAGATGAGATCTGAATAAGTCTACCGCCGCCCTGCTTTCTCATAAAAGGCACAGCAGATTTCAAAAGCTGGATAGAGCCAACAAGGTTTGTTGCGATGATGTGGTCTATCTCCTCATCACTGAGCTCCTCAACACAACCGAACAAACCATAGCCTGCGTTGCTGACAACAACGTCTATCCTGCCATGCTTTGCAAAGCTCTCCCTGACAGTCTGCTGAACTGCGCTAACGTCGGTAACGTCAAGTATCCTGCAATCAAAAGTGTCAGGATATTTCTCAACAAACTCTTTCACCCTGTCTGTGTTTCTCACAGTACCCACCACTGTGTCGCCCTTTTCAAGAAGCTGTTTTGTCATTTCATATCCAAAGCCGCTTGATACACCTGTTATAAGCCAATTTCTTTTCATTTTGATACACTCCTGTCCTCAGACCTAGTCTGTTACTTCTTTTGCCCACTTTGCCACAGCCTTTTCAGACTTCAAAGCGTCTGCGCCGTGAACTGCAAGACCTGTTTTGATATCAGCGTTTTTGCATATCTTTTTAAGATCTCTCACCGAGCTTCCAAGACCGCTTCCCTCATGGGTCATGAGGGGGAGGACTTTTTTACCGCTGAAGTCAAGCTTTTCAATAAGTGAGAACACAGCCATAGGATATGTTCCCCACCAGCATGGACCGCAGATAAAAACGTTGTCATATGCGCTTATGTCATCAAGATACTCTTTAAGCTCTGGACGTGCGTTGTTATCGCACTCTGTCCTTGCTTCTGCGGTGCAGGTGTGATAATCTGCGGAATAGTCATTTACAGTTTTAACCTCGAACATATCGCCGCCCACGGCTTTCTGAATGAACTCTGCGCATATCTCGGTGTTGCCCTTTGAAAGGCTCTCGATCCTGCCGTTGACGTAATTTTCACCCTTGCGTGAATAGTAAATTATAAGATTTTTGTTCATTGATATCAGCTCCCTTTCTTTTATGTCTTAATTATATTACACACAGAGAAATTAATCAATTCTTTATACTTGTGCTATTGATAAGTTAAACTTATCGTTGTATAATAGAAAAAAAGTGGGGTGACGGTATGTTTTTAAGACAGATAGAATATTTTCAGGCAGTTGTCGAAAACGGAAGCTTTTATCTTGCGGCTGACAAATGCCACATATCCCAATCTGCTATCTCACAGCAGATAAAAAAGCTTGAGGACGAGCTTGGCGCAAAGCTTCTTGACAGGCACAACAGGACTTTCAGCCTCACACAGGCAGGTGAGCATTTTTATCGCAAAAGTCTTGTTATAACAGGCGAGATCGACCGCCTTGTAAAAGAGACAAAGCGCATTGCAGACAATTCGGGGGCAGTTTTGAGGCTGGGTTACTACAAGGGTTATTACGGAAGCGAGCTGACGCAAGCGGCGGCGGAATTTTCGCAGAAATATTCTGCCGTTGAGCTACAGATAATCTCAGGAAGTCATGAGGAGCTGTATCGTGCATTGGAAAATGACAGTGTTGACCTTGTTCTAAGTGACCAACGCAGGGCCTTTTCAAGCGCATACAACAATGTTATTCTCTCTGAAAGCACGACTTATATTGAGATATCATCAAGAAATCCGCTGAGCAAGTTTGGCGCAATAGAAGCCCAAGCGCTGAAAGATATCCCCTGCATTATCTTGACAAACGAAAGCTCAAAGGCTGAGGAACAAAAATATTATGAGGATATCGTGGGGCTGAAAGGCGAATATATATTTGCAGGCTCATTGCAGGAAGCAAGGCTAAAAATAGTCGCAGGTCAGGGCTATATGCCTGTTGACGTTATCGGCGAACAGGAGTGGTTTGACACCGCTGTCAGCCGCATACCCCTTGTGAGAAACTCTCAGCCTGTTACAAAGACCTACTGTGCATTTTGGAAAAAGGACAACTCAGGATATTATATCGAAGAATTTGCGGATATCCTCACGGAGAAATTTTAAGACAAGCCGTTTGCCCATGGTGCAAAAAAATGTTGACATTTTGCCAAAAAAGTGTTATAATACATATTGCACGCCGCTGTGGTGGAATAGGCAGACACAAGGGACTTAAAATCCCTCGGAGTAAAA
>CALEJX010000384.1 GCA_937898375.1 uncultured Ruminococcus sp. | reverse complement strand
GTGTACCAAGAGGTCGCAAAGCCACTAAATACGCTGTAATAAATCTGTAACTTTTAAACATCTGTCGCATTTTGCTCATTGTAAACTTTTTGTGAATTAAAAAGCTGTTGACAAACCCCTGACGAATGTACTATAATAAGGGTGAAGTTTTGTACTTGATACAGAAAAATGTACAAACAAACGTGTGTAAAAATAAGGACTTATACATAGGCGTGCCTTGTTATGGTATTGCCTATATCTTCTGAGGTGAACGGGTTGATAAAAAAGATAATTTCATATATTCTGTCATTTGCCCTTGCGGCATCAATGGCGGCTTCATGTTTGACGGCTTCGGCGGCAAATCTTATGGGAAGCTGCACGGCAGACGTTTTGAACGTACGCAGCGGCGCAGGCACAAGCTACTCAAAAACAGGCACAGTAAGCTACGGCGACAGCCTGACCATACTTTCTGAAACCACCGACTCCAGCGGTGCAAAATGGTATAAAATATCATGCGGCAACGTGACGGGCTATGTTTCGGCGGCGTATGTTCAGCTTACGTCAAACGGCTCGCAGGGCAGTTCTGACGCTGATTTTGAAAGCTATATGACAAAGCAGGGCTTTCCTGAAAGCTATAAACCTTATCTGCGAACGCTCCATGCACAGCACCCAAAGTGGATCTTTACCGTTCAGAAGCTTGGCGTGGATTGGAACACGGCGGTAAAGGAAGAATGTGTTGTGGGCAGAAACCTTGTCCACTCGTCGGCTCTTGATTCGTGGAAGTCAATGGAAAAGGGCGCATATGATTTTAACGGCGGCTATTGGTATGGGCTTGACGGCTCGTGGGTAGCGGCTTCAAAAGAGATAATAATGTACTATATGGATCCGAGAAATTTTATCAACGATACATATATTTTTATGTTTGAAAATCAGTCATATAATCCCTCGTATCAGACGGAAAACGGCGTAAAAACTATTCTTGCGGACACTTTTATGAGTGGAAGCTACACTTGTCCTGATACAAAGAAAAAGTATACATATTCTCAGACTTTTATGGACGCCGCAAAGCAATCGGGGGTTTCTCCCTATCACCTTGCTTCAAGGTGCAGGAACGAGCAGGGCGTGAATGGTGCGCCGCAGTCTCTTGGAACTGTAAAAGGCTATGAGAATTATTTCAACTTCTTTGACATTCAGGCCTACGCTACCTCCACAATGACAGCCGCAGAAATGGATATCCAAAGAGTTGAAGCAATACCCTAAGGTCTCAGA
>CALEJX010000383.1 GCA_937898375.1 uncultured Ruminococcus sp. | reverse complement strand
GCGTTTCTGGAACAGGCTGTAGAGTACTTGTATCAAAACGTGGGTGTGCATTGTGGATTTTGTGTATGCGCAACCTAGGGCTTAATATTCAATGTCACACCCCGAACGTAACTTGAAAATTGAATAAAAAAATCCGACAAAACATGAACTTCTGGCAACCCACACGTAGGGGCTGGCGTCCTCGACAGCCCACTTTTCTTGTACGTCACCATTTATAATATTTCACAACAAATTCTGATAAACCCACAAACAATGGTAGGGGCGAACAGCGTTCGCCCGCCTTGGTCGTCTTTGCAATGCTATTGTTTTGCAACAACGCAACGTTTTCCAACAAACCATATATGTGTCGCCTGTTCACTCCTGCGTTATCCGCACAACGTTCGGCAAATTGTTTCAAACACTATACGGCGCAACATTTCCACCACGGCACACCTATAAAACTTCGTGATAAAACCAAACCTCGCCGTTCCCCGAAACGGGACGTCGAGGGCGCCGTCCCCTACAATTATGTGCTACTTTGCCATACCGCAAAATTGTTTCGCTCTTTGCGGACTTTACCAAGTGCAGGAAACAACAAAAGCGGCGCAGATAAGCACTTCGATACAACCTTGTATCATAAAATAACTTTACAATTCTTCTTTTATTATTCTGCACCGCTTAATCGGCTTACGCCGAATGAGGCTCTGCCTCAAACTCCGCTAGGGGCTTTGCCCCTAGACCCCACAAGCCCTCTGGCGCCGGGCTTGACCCTGCGCTTTATTGCTCGTTTCGCTCGGTATTGGCTACCCCACTCTGTTCGTCGCTGCCATTCCTCACTCCTCACTCCTCACTTAGACTGCTCTACTGTATCCTAATATTATTCAAACAATCCACCTTACTAGGTGTTGAACAGCTCGTCAGTGATATGGCAAACAGCAAGTCCGTACAACCCACTTCTTTACAAAAATCAATAGCGTTTATATCAAAATATCTGAAATCGCAGACATAGATTTTCGAGAAGCCGTGTGTGAAAAATGGTATCAGCGCATTTCCAAAACTGTCTTTGAACACAACAAGCACTCTGCCATTATCCACACCCGTGTCTATCTCAGCTATCTCCTGATCCACGTTGAGTATTGCAGAATAGCAGTTCACGCCCTCTGCATAGTCAAAAAACAGCGTAGACTCCACAGGATTTTTAAACGCCGTATCATAATACTTCACTGTCAGCTCGTCATTATTGTCAGGCTTATAGTAAATGAACTTGTCAGGATATTTCTGAAGCTCACTGTTATAGTTGCTGTAAGCATACATCGTTCCCACAAAGCCGTCTATCTCCCATTTATCATAGGTGTCAAGGCTAGGGAAAACGATTCCTGCCTGATTTGCAAAAACTTCCGCCGCATAATATGCGCCCAAAGGCTGCCAGTGGTGATCCGTTCTGGAGTAAATATACTCATTTTTATGCACGCTCAAAGCGTTGTAAACATCGGTGTTGATTATTCCGTTAAGACCTGCGGCAATGTTGTCGATATTGTCTTTCTGATCTGAAACAGCGTCCTTGAGATTGTTCGGCATATAATAAGCCGCCGAGGTCGGGATAGACATATTGTATACGTTCACACTGTCCCCAAGGTCAGCTTTCCATTTGTTTATGGTGTTCGCATACTTGTCGCCGTTCTCGAAAGTGCCATAGTAAGCACCCATTGCACGGACATTTTTGCCCTTGCCTGATACGATAACGTCGCCCTCCCACTGACCGTCGTCAAGATTGTCAGGCACGTCGACTACCTTTTCGCTTTCCGTTGATTTTTTCGTAGTTGTGCTTGTGTCGGTATTGTTATTATCCGCAATAGTGGTGGTCCTCGAGCCTGTAAAAGCTGTTACAGTTGTTGTTTTTGCGATCTTATCCTGATCCAGTTCTTCTTTTTTCACCGTCTTGAAATCGCCTGTTATAACGGTATCATTAAGCTTTATTCCAAGTATGTTGGTGAAATCAGAACAGAAAGATTTAAGCTTTTCTCTGTTTGGAATAGTGTCAGTGAAATATTCCGTTATGCCGCTTGTGAACTCGCCGTCAAAATATGATGACAACGAAAATTTCGGAAAAGTCGCAAGGTTTCTGTTTTCTGACTGTATAAAACCGCTTTCACGCTTCATAACAAGCAGTGCCACAAACACGCCGAAAACGATAAGCAGGCAGACAACAGAGTTTATCACATTAAATTCCAGCTCGTGGATATTGTTTTTCTTTGCCTTTTCACGTTCCTCACGGCGTTTTTTCGCCTTTTCGATACTTTTTTTGTAGGCTTCCTCGACTTTTGCGTCGCTTTCTTCTTTTTCCACAGGGTCAGGTTTCGGCTCTGATTTTGGCTCAGCTTTTTTCTCAGCTTTCCCTACAGTCTTCTGCTCTTTTTGAACAGGCACTCTGACATTTATAGTCGCCTCTACCCTGCTAGGTTTCTGAGCGTTCTCAGGCTTTTTCTCAGGGCTTCTTTTGTCGATTATCTCCACCCTTTTTCCTGCGATAACAGGGCCTTTATCCTGCGCCGCTGCGTCATATTCCCTATAGTAGCTGTCAGGAATTTTCAGCACAAAATTCTTCTTATTCGGCAGTTTTTTCACAGTTCCGTCCGCTGAAACTGCCACAGATATCTCTTTTTTCGTGCCGTTTATGTGATTTTTCTCCATGGAGAATGGTATCATCACATCGTCATTATCAGAAACCTTTTTCTCATCATTTTTAGTCTGAACATTCTGAACTGACTGAGAATTTTCAATTTTTTCGGCTTTTTTCTCAACAGTTTTCGGGGCTTCTTTTTTATAATTATTATCATCATCAGTATTCAGCCATACGCTTTTCTTTGGCTTCAAAACAGGCTCGTCCGTCCAAATGCTGTGGCTGAGAGCCTTGTTTTTTCTGACTATCTTTTCCACTATCTCGTCATGGACAGGGGAGCTTTCCTCCGCTTCATCAACTTTTGCTGTGCCGACAGCTTCAGGCTTTTTCTTTTCCTCGCCTATAGGCTTTCCGCCGAAAGTAACACTGTCAAGATACTCTGTATAGGCTTCTGAAAGAGCCTTTGTATCAGGCAGTTTGAAGTCCTTTTCAAAATCTTTATTATTTGCCATACTCTTTCACCTGCCTAAAATCTAAAATACAAGAACGGATTGTTTGTTGTGTTCACAAGCAGAACACTGCTGAGAACAAGTATCGCCGCATTGCATACGATACCGGCGGACTGCATAAGATACGCTGTACCCTTTGCAGAAAGCGCCTTTTCTTTGAGCTTTGGTATAACAGGCATTGTGAAAAGCACTGCCGCCGCAAAAAGCCATATATTGTTCATGAAAAGGTGCTGTGTAACTGTGTCGGTGAGCTTGTTTCCGTTTGCACCAACAAGAGCCTTAAAGAACGTACCAAGCGAGCCGAGGTTTTCAAAATAGAATATTCCGAAGCCTATGAAAATAACAAGCTTTGTATAGATATGTGCAAGGGGTACAGGCATTTTCTTCATGCGCTTTTTGCCTATGAGCATTTCAAAGAATATGAACATTCCATAGTAAAGTCCCCAAAAAACAAAGTTCCAGCTTGCGCCGTGCCAAAGTCCAGTGCAGAACCATACAAGGAAAAGTCCGCCGTATTTTCTTCTTTTGCCGAATATTGGAAGGTAAAGCACATAGTCTCTGAAAAATGAGCTAAGGGAGATATGCCACCTTTGCCAAAACTCTGATATAGTTTTGCAGATAAAAGGATATTTGAAGTTCTCATCAAAGTGAAAGCCGAATATCCTGCCGAGACCGATAGCGATATCGGAATAACCTGAGAAGTCAAAATAATACCACAGACCCACAAGAATTGCACCAAGCCATGTGCCTGCCACAGAGAGGGTCTTTATATTTTCATAGCCGTTTGAAGCAGAACCGAAAAGGGCTGTTACAATGGTACTAAGATTATTTGCGATTATGACCTTTTTGCCAAGTCCAAGAATTATTCTTGAAAAGCCATCGGAGATATCCTTGGCGGTGGTCTTTCTTTCGTTTATCTCCTCGCCGATAACGGAATATCTTACGATAGGACCTGCAACGAGCTGTGGGAACATTGATACATACAAAAGAAATTTGCCGAAATTTCTCTGCGGCTTGACCTTGCCCCAATAACAATCAACGGTATAGGAAATAGTCTGGAACGTATAAAAAGAGATACCGATAGGCAGGACGATATTAGGCACAGGCAGCCCCAACCCGAACCAATTGTTGAGATTTTCCACAAAGAACGCCGTATACTTAAAGCCGAACAGCACCCCGAGGTTAAAGACAAGCGACCATGCAAGCGCCGCTTTTGCCTGCCAGCCCTCGGGGTGTTTTTCTATCACCCGACCATTTACGTAGTCCACAAGGGAGGAAACTATGAGGATACTCACCCAAACAGGCTCGCCCCATGCGTAAAAAATAAGTGAAAACACCACCAGCACTGCATTTCTTATGGCTGTACTGCGTGTGATAAAATAGCATATCAGGCACACAGGCAGGAAGAAATACAAGAAAAAAAGATCCGCAAATACCACAACAAAACTCCTAACAATAATTGATAAAATTGCCAAAGTCGGTTTGTTTCGACAAAAGGCGATACACAATTAAGTATATCACTGCGCACCCTAAAAGTCAATTAAAATGGAGGTCTGCGGAAAGTTTTTCGGTTATGCACAAAAAAAGCCGCACAAATTGTACGGCTTTGAAATATCAAAAAAATCATGTGTGGGTGACCCATAGTAGACAAGCACAAATGGGACGTCGGATTTCTGCAAAGCAGAAATTGCACCGCTCCCATACATGGTTTGAAAAGTGTAAGTGACCGATAACGGGCAAACACAAATGGGACGTCGGATTTCTGCAAAGCAAAAATTGCGTCGCTCCCCTACATGATTTGAAAAGTGCAAGTCACCGATAACGGGCGACCAAAGGTCGCCCCTACATTATTTCTGCTATATCATCAATATTTTATCTTGAGTGTCTTTCCTGGGACGCTCACGCCGTCGGACAGTGTGATAGGAAGCTTTTGCTCCTCAGAGAAGCCGATAGTTTCGCCGTCTTTAAGCTCAACGCCCTCAGAAAGCACATACTCTGAGATAGAAAGCAGGAAGCCAAGCAGGTCGTTAGGCTGTTTTGGTGAGTCAACTATCTCCATTTCCTCATAGCCGAAAAATCTCATGCCTGATGTGAAAGCGCAAAGACCTGTTTTGGCAAGATACATACCTGTATAAATAAGAATAGGCATTGGATACTCGCCGTCTTTGATAGTTTCGGCGAAGTTCACATAGAAATTCTTCTCATAAACGGTCGGGTCTTTGTAAATACCGATAGCGTTATCGAGCTTTAGCAGAGAGCTTGCCACCTTTGCAAAGAGGATAGCCTGCTCAATGGCACTTGTTTTGTTCATTACGGCGAGCATAACGTGCGCCTGATGTTTAGCGACCTCGTTTGCGCCCTCTTTCCAAAGAATGTTATATTTTGCCGCATTTTCTGCTTCCTTGTTAGGAACAGGGTTAGGCATAAGTGAGCAGGCTACTACCATGTCGCCGACCTTAAATACCATAGCGTTGTCTTTTACATCGTCCTGCGGAACGATGTTCCAATCGTCTTTCAGAAACTTTTTAAATCTGAGCCAATCCATGTTAGCGTCTGTGTAGAGAACGAAGCCTGCAAGGACGTTACCTTCCTTTTTATCGTCCTTGGGTGCTTGGGCGGTTTTATTTTCTTCTGACATTTTGTTACCTCCATATGATAAAGTCTGTTGAGTTCATTATAGCATACTTGGGGAGAAAATGCAACAGGGAGCGGAGTTAAGTGAGGAGTGAGGAATGACATAGCTAAACAGAGAGAGAAGCCAAAGCAAAGCAGAGGAAACACCGAGCGAAGCGAGCAAAAGGTCCAGGGGCACGCCCCTGGTCAGGGTCAAGGGGTGAAACCCATTGTGGGGGTCTGGGGGCAAAGCCCCAAGCGGAGCTTGAGGCAGAGCCTCAATAGGCGCAAGCCTACTAAGCGGTGCAGATAGGCAATAGAAGAATGTCAAAGTCGTTCAAAAAACAAAGCGGTGTCGGAGTGGAAAACTCTGCGCCGCTTTTGTGTCCTCTTTTACAGAGTAAAGTCCGCAAAGAGCGACAGCGATTTTGCGGCGGTAGAACTCGAAGCCAAAATGTAGGGGAGCGGCGCAATTTCTGCTTCACAGAAATGCGACGTCCCGTTCGGAGAGCGGTGATGTTTGAATTTATACAAACCATGTGGGCAAACAAAGACGGGAGAACGCTGTTCGCCCCTACCGACGTTTGTGGGGTTATTGGGGTTTGTGTAATAATTTGCAAGTTGTGATGTTTCGCAAGGTTGTGTAGACGTGCCGTGTGGGAAATGTTGTGCCGTGCGGTGTTTCCAAAGTTCAAAGAATGTGCCGAACATTGTGGGAATATCGTAAGATTGAGCAGGCAAACACAAGCGGGACGTCGTATTTCTGCAAAGCAGAAATTGCGCCGCTCCCCTACATGGGTTGCGAAGTGCAAAAGCAATGTGCGAATATCATAGGGTTGAACGGGCGACAGAAACGGGCGACCAAAGGTCGCCCCTACGGTGGGCGGAGTGCATAAAGCCACACAAAAACGCCGTTCCGACTTCTCGTCAGAACGGCGTGGTTTTTATTCTTCTGTAGCCGCTGTTTCCTCAGTCTGCTGTGTTTCAGGCTCGTTGAACGGCAGTTTTACTGTTATGGTCGTGCCCTTTTCAAGCTCGCTTTCAAGGGATATCTCTCCACTGTGATATGCCACTATGTGCTTTACAATGGATAGTCCTAATCCTGTGCCGCCTATCTTCTTAGAACGGCTCTTGTCTACTCGGTAGAAACGCTCGAATACTCGGCTTTGATGTTCGTCGGATATGCCTATGCCTGTGTCGCTGAACACGGCTACGGCTTTGCCGTCCTCTATGCCTACCTTTACTTTTAGGCTTCCGCCCTCGTGATTGTACTTTATGGCGTTGTCCATGAGATTTAAAAACAGTTCTGTGATGTAGCTCTGATTGCCATATATCTGAACAGGCTCACCCTCAATAGTCATTGTGACTTCTCTGTTATCTGCCTTGTGGCGGAGTATCTCCTCTACGTCATGGGCGGTCTTTAGCAGGTCTATCTTATCGGACAAAACGTGTTCCTGCTCCTCTATCTGGGAAAGCCTAATAATATCGTTTATAAGATACAAAAGTCTTTCGCTTTCACGATATATCATGCCGCCGTATTTCTTTACGTCCTCTTCCTTGGTGAAAATGCCGTTTTCAAGAAGCTCGCCAAAGCCTTTTATGGTTGTAAGAGGAGTTTTAAGCTCGTGAGATACGTTGGCTGAGAAGTCACGGCGTATCTGCTCGCTTTGTATCTCCTCTGTTACGTCAACAAAGAAGATTATGATACCAAAATCAAGAGTATTCTCGCTATAGACCTTATTTGCAAAGGCACGGTAGAAACGGCTTTTTTCGGTGATGATACCATTCGCTGCACCGCTTTCCTTGGCTTCTTCAAGCAGACCTATTATCTGCTGGTCATCGGTCATATGGTTTATCTTGGTATGCTCGGTAGGGTCAAAGCTGTTTCCGAGGATCTTCAACGCGCTTTTATTCACCGAAAGTACTGTCATATCCTCGTCAAGAAGTATCATGCCCTCCACCATATTTTCGGTGATAAGAGATATCTTCTCTTTCTCGGCTTTTATCTTATTCATGTTCTTATGTATTCGTCCCATAAGAACGTCTGCATTTTTTATGATAGGTTCAAGTTCTTCATAAGGCGTTTCAAACTGACCGATATTCTCGTTTCTCAAATCGAGCTGTTTAACGAGAGAATTTATCGGCTTTATCATGCTTTCGGAAAGCTTTATGGAGATTATGGTGGTGACAAAGATTATGCCCCCTGCGAATACCACAAGCATTGGTATGACTGCAAGGAATACTCCTGCGAGGTTTTCTTTATCGGTGGAAAATCTCAGCACGCCGCCGTCATATTTTAGGGCATAATAATATGTGGTATACCCAAGGGTCTTGGAAAATCTTGTGGTCTCGCCCTCGCCCTTTTCCATGGCTTCCTTAAACTCTTCACGGTCGGAATGGTTTTCCATTTCGGCGGGGTCAGCTTCGGAGTCATATTTTACATTGCCCTGTGCGTCGATAAAGGTGACACGAATGTCATAATTTACAGACTTGCCCAATATCTCAGCCATTTCTGAGGGTTTGCTGTCCCCTGCCGCCACAAGCCTTGCGGCGGATTTAAGCCCGTTCTTTGTGAAGCGCTGATAGGAAGAATATCCAAGAGAGCCTGCTACTAAAAGAAAAAACAGCACTGTACATGAAACAAGTATTGTCATGACTTTATAGAGTTTTTTCTGCATATGCTGTTCCTCCTTATCTGAAAATTTTTATATTTTGTATCCTACGCCACGGACTGTCTTGATAAGATCTGTACAGCCTGCGGCTTCAAGCTTTTGTCTGAGGGTCTTGATGTGCATATCAACAGTTCTTGTTTCCCCTGCAAACTCATAGCCCCAAACCATTTCCATAAGCTTATCACGGCTCACGGCTATGGACTTATGGCGCATAAGATACATCAAAAGCTCAAACTCCTTATAGGTCAAGACAACTTCCTGACCGTTATATGTACAGATACGTCTTGAAGCGTCAAGAGAAACACCCTGTTCTTCTATTACGTCGGCTTCGGCGTTCTGCTTGCCTGCACGTCTTAAAACGGCTTTTATTCTTGAAAGCAGTTCCATTACGCCGAACGGCTTTGTTATATAATCGTCTGCGCCCATTTCAAGTCCTGACACCTTATCAAGCTCGCTTGATTTTGCGGTGAGCATTATAACAGGAACGTCCTGAGTGCGGCTGTCTTTTTTGAGCTTTGCAAGTATGGAATAGCCGTCCTCATCGGGAAGCATTATATCAAGAAGCACCAGCGACGGCTCTTTGCTTCTTATCTCGTCATAAAATGGTTTTGCTTTCGGGAATGCTTTTACCTCATATCCGCCTGATCTAAGTGCGCAGGATATAAGTTCTCTTATTCCGTCATCGTCTTCTACACAATATATAAGTGCCATAGATCTTACCCCTTTTCGTTAAAATTCTCTAGCAGGCAGGGCGTATTTCTCGCTGTAGCGCTTGACCTGTCCGTCAAAGCCCTCGCCTGAATTTTTAAGCATCTGAACATACTCGTGAACGTCAAAGCTTTCGTCATTTTCCTGTATAAGACAGACCGCTATATTTGAACAATGGTCTGAAACTCTTTCCAAATTTGTTAGCAGGTCAGAGAACACAAAGCCCATTTCTATTGTACACTCGCCTGTTTGAAGTCTTTTTACATGGCGGTTTTTAAGCTTTGTTCTCAGCTTATCCACCACTTCTTCCAGCGGCTCTACTCTTGTGGCAAGCTCCAGATCATGCTTTTCAAAGGCTTCAATGGCGATATCAAGAACGTCCTTTACGGCGCTGCACATAACTTTTACTTCTGCTGTTGCCTGCGGTGTGAAGCTTAGATCTTTCTGCTGTTTTTCCTCGGCAACGGACACCATATTCATGGCGTGGTCTGAGATACGCTCAAAGTCGCCTATAACATGGAGTATAGTTGAAACTGATTGAGAGTCTTTTGCAGAAAGGTCTTTGCTTGAAAGCTTTACAAGATATGTGCCAAGTCTATCCTCATAGAGGTCAACGGCGGCTTCATTTGCGGCTATCTGCTCTGCCTTTTCCTTATCGTACTTATCAATGCAGATACTCATTGCCATATCGATGCTTTCTTTTGCTATCTCGCCCATGCGGTTTGTAAGCTCCCTGCATTTTTCAACTGCAAAAGACGGCGACTGGAGAAATCTGTCGTCAAGAAGCTTGAACTGTTCTTCGATATTGCTTCTCTGTCCGTCACCCTCTTCGTCTTTGACAGTGAGGTAGGCGAGCTTTTCAAGGACTTTGATAAACGGCAGAAGCACGATAGATGTTGACAGGTTGAATATAGTATGTACTATAGCTATCTCCTTTGCGCCCACAACTCCATCGATGAATGAGAAACCGATAATGGCGTTGAGCAGATAGAAAACTGTGAGGAAAAGCACTGTTCCTATTACATTAAAATAGAGGTGGACAACTGCCACACGCTTTGCGTTCTTGCTTGTGCCTATTGATGAAAGCAGGGCTGTTACGCAGGTGCCAATATTCTGTCCCAGAATAATAGGGAGGGCTGAGCCGAAGGTTATTGCACCTGTGGCTGAGAGAGCCTGAAGGATACCAACGGAGGCTGAGGAGGACTGAATGATAGCGGTAAGGAGAGCGCCTGCAAGAACGCCCAAGATAGGGTTTTTGAACCAGAGAAGCACTTCTGCGAACTCAGGAACGTCCTTGAGTGGAGCGACTGCGCCGCTCATAGAGTCCATGCCGAACATAAGAACTGCGAAGCCCACAAGTATAGATGCGATATCCTTTTTCTTATCGTTTTTAGAGAACGTCAGCATTGCAACGCCTATTATCGCAAGGATAGGCGAGAACGAAGACGGCTTGAGCATTTTGATAATAAAGCTGTCGCCGCTTATGCCTGACAAAGACAATATCCATGCCGTGACTGTTGTTCCGATATTAGCGCCCATTATAACGCCTATGGCGGAATGGAGCTTCATGATTCCTGCGTTTACAAAGCCCACG
Organism: uncultured Ruminococcus sp.; assembly: GCA_937898375.1. Taxonomy (GTDB): domain Bacteria; phylum Bacillota; class Clostridia; order Oscillospirales; family Ruminococcaceae; genus Hominimerdicola. Next base: position 6,452 of record CALEJX010000383.1, on the reverse strand, counting down.
AGCATTACTGTGGTGGCTGACGAGGACTGGATAACTGCTGTTACGGAAAGTCCAAGCAGCATTGCTTTGATAGGATTTGAGGTGAGCCTTTCAAATATCTTTTCAAGCTTTCCTCCTGCGAGTTTTTCAAGTCCGCTTCCCATTACGTTCATGCCGTAAAGGAACATTGCAAGACCGCCTACTAGGGTCAGAACATTAAAGATAGTCATACTGACACTCCCTGATAATAATTTTACACTATTGTTACAATGTTTACAATGAACATTATACAACATAATTGTAAAATAACAAATCAGGCTGAGTAAAATCTGAGTAAAATCGCATAAAAAGAGCAAAAAGGCGGTAATTCCGCCTTTTAGCATATTGAAAGCTCGCTGTGTCGGCGGGCGACAAAAGGTCGCCCCTACATTATAGGCAATAGGTTTACTCTGTTTTGTAGGGGCTTGGCTCAATTTCGGTTTCACCGAAATGCGACAGCCCGTCATTTTTGAACTTTCGTCTTTTACATTTTACATTATTCTTTCTGTTTTATGCACGCCTGTTATGGAGAAAACCACCCATTCTGCGATATTCACAGCATGGTCGCCGATACGCTCGAAGTATTTTGCCACCATGAGGGTATCTATTGCTTTTTCGCCGTTTGCCTTATCGGCTGCTATCTCGTCGATTATCTTATCTTTGGTCTTTACAAAAAGCTCGTCTATTTTATCGTCAGAGCTTATGACCTTTCGGGCGAGGTTCTCGTCGTCGTTCACATAGGCATCGATAGCATCATTTACCATTTGTGTGGCAGCTCTTGCCATTTCGCTGATATCGCTAAGATCCCATTTCTGCTTTTTCTTTATGAGCTGGATATTCAGGTCTGCAATATCTGCCGCCTGATCGCCCACACGCTCGATATCGGTTATCATTTTAAGGGCGGCGGACACACGTCTGAGATCCTCGGCGAAAACAGGCTGCTGCTGTAAAAGCAGGTTAAGACAGATCCTCTCTACCTCACGCTCCGCCTCGTTTATCTTTGAATCAAACTCCACCGTTTCACGGGCAAGCTTTGTATCCTGCTCTTCAAGAGATTTTATTGACATTGCGATTATCTGCTCTGTCATTGCTGCCATGGAAAGCAGCTTTTTATTAAGCTCACTGAGCTTATTGTCAAAATTCGCACGCATAGATATTTCTTCCTTTCACCTATATTCCCACAGCTTTTATCCGAAACGTCCTGTGATATACTCCAAGGTCTTCTGCTCTTTTGGATTTGAGAAGATACGCTGAGTTTCGTCGAACTCGACTATCTCACCATGGAGGAAAAAGGCTGTTTTATCGGATATACGGGTCGCCTGCTGCATATTATGGGTGACGATAACGATAGTATAATTCTTTTTAAGCTCTGTGGCAAGCTCCTCTATTTTGATAGTGGAGATAGGGTCAAGGGCTGATGTAGGCTCGTCCATAAGAAGCACCTCGGGCTTTACGGCGAGTGCTCTTGCGATACAGATACGCTGCTGCTGTCCGCCTGACATACCGAGGGCTGACTTTTTAAGCCTGTCCTTTGTTTCGTCCCACACGGAAGCCTGACGGAGAGTTGTTTCAACTATCTCGTCGAGTTCGGCTTTTTTCTTTATGCCATGAGTTCTTGGACCGTATGCGATATTATCGTAAATGGACATTGGGAAGAGGTTTGGCTTTTGGAAAACCATGCCCACACGTTTTCTAAGCTCGGTTATTTCCATATCTTTATAGATATTCACGCCGTCGAGGGTAAACTCGCCTGTTATCTTACAGCCCTCTACGAGGTCGTTCATACGGTTGAGGGATTTAAGAAGTGTGGATTTTCCGCAGCCTGACGGACCTATAAATGCGGTTATCTCTTTTTCCGCTATGGACAAGTTTATATTTTTAAGAGCCTGAAAATCTCCGTAAAAGAGATCGCAGTTTTTCACCTGCAGTTTTGGCTGTGTCATTTATCAGTTTCCTCCTTTGGAAAGCTTTCTGGCAACAAGGGACGCAAGTCCGTTAAGAAGCAGGACTACTGCCAGCAGCACAACTGCTGTGGCGCTTGCTTCGTTCATATAAAGTCCCTCGTTTGAAAGTGAATACATATGGATAGAAAGGGTACGTCCTGAGTCTGTAAGACCTGCATACTTGGCGATAGTTCCTGCGGTATAGATAAGGGCGGCTGTTTCGCCGAAAATTCTTCCCATTGCAAGGATAACGCCTGAGAGGATACCGCTTATTGCAGGAGGCAGAACGATAACGAAGATAGTTCTGAGCTTTCCTGCGCCAAGTCCGTAGCTGCCCTCACGGAAGCTGTCATCTACAGATTTCAGAGCCTCCTCGGTAGAACGGATTATGAGCGGAAGCACCATTATTGCCAATGTGCAAGCGCCTGAGAGCATTGAGAGCTTCCAATTAAGGGCAAGCACAAAGAACATATTTCCGAAAAGTCCGTACACGATAGACGGGATACCTGAGAGTGTTTCTGTAGTAAGTCTTATTATTCTGACGAATTTGTTGCCTTTCTTTGCATACTCAACAAGATATATTGCGCAGAATATGCCAAGAGGTGCGGCTATTGCCAGTGACACCAGAAGCATTTCAAAGGTGTTCACGATGGCAGGGAGCATTGACACGTTCTCGGTGGTATAGGTCTTTGCGAAGAGGGATGGTTTCAGATAAGGAACTCCCTTTATTATCACATAGCCAACGATAAGGAGAAACACGCTTATAGTAAGAACCACTGCTATTTTGGTGAGGATATTGAACACCAATGACATGGGGTGAGTTTTATAGGTTTTCATTCTGTCTGACATTTTTATCACCCTTTATCCTTTCTGTTTGTGACAAGGTTAAAGCAAAGGTTCAGAAGAAGAATGAACACGAACAGCACAACGCCTGTTCCGATAAGAGCGTCATAGTGGAGTCCCTCGGCGTAGCTCATCTCTATTACGATATTGCCTGTGAGGGTACGGACGCTGTCCAGGAGGGAGCGGGGAATGATAGTGGAGTTTCCTGCTATCATGATGACTGCCATTGTTTCGCCTATGGCTCTGCCAACTGCAAGGATAACGCTTGCAAGTATTCCTGACTTTGCGGCAGGGAAAACAACTGTTGCCACTGCTCTTTCGTGTGTTGCGCCAAGGGCGACTGCGCCCTCATAATAGCTTTCAGGAACGGCTTTAAGTGCGCTCACGCTCATGCCCACGATAGTAGGGAGTATCATGATACCGAGGATAATGGAAACTGTAAGCACGCTGTTTCCTGTTCCGCCGAAAAGGTTTCTTATGATAGGGACTACGACCACCATGCCGAAAAAACCGTATACAATGGACGGTATGCCTGCAAGAAGATTTATTGGAGGCATGAGCCACTTAAAGAGCTTTTTGGGGCAAAACTTTGCCATATAGATAGCTGTGAGAAGTCCGATAGGCACGCCGATTATTATTGCTCCTGCGGTGCAGTAGAGAGAGCCTACTATCATAGGGAAGATACCATATGAAGCAGGGACGTTTCTAGGGCTCCAATCTGTGCCAAAGAGGAAGTTTCCAACGCCTATTTTGGCGATCGCAGGACAGCCTTTAGCGAACATGAAGATACATATCACTATTACCGCCGCAACTGAAACGCAGGCGCAAAGACAAAACAGCGCTTTCATCGCTTTTTCAAGCAGGTGTGGACTTTGTTTTGCAGTTGGCTTCTGAGCGGCTGTATCTGCTGCCGCCGCTGTGTTTTCCGTCAACGTAATTATCACCTCTGAAAATTTTTCAAAAATCTTTCATTTGTTTTTGCTCAGACAAAGGGGCGACAATTGCTGTGCCGCCCAAAGTTTTGTCTTGTGCAAATCTTTATGGAGAATTAGCTTTGTTTATTTGCTTTCATCAGACCATGTTGTCTTTGAGCCTGTGTAGATAGCCTTTATCTCGTCCATGGAGATATCGTCTACTGAGTTATCCTTATTTACTATAACTGCGATAGCGTCCTGAGCGATAGTAACGGACTTGATACCCTGTGAAAGCTCGTCGTCTGAGATGTCTCTTGAAGCCATACCGATATCAGATGTGCCGTTGATAGCGTCCTTGATACCTGTTGATGAGTCTGACTGCTGAACGTCTACTGTTACGCCTGTATTTACTTTCTGATAAGCTTCTGCGAGCTTTTCCATAACAGGTGTTACTGATGATGAACCGCTGACTACTACCTTACCGGAAGCGTTGTTTGAAGAGAAAGCTGCGGCGCTCTTGTCGATCTTGATGTAGCCTGCTTTCTCGATGATATCCTGACCCTCTGAGCTGAGGATATAGTTCTCAAAGTCCTGAGCGGCGTCTGAAAGTCCGTCTTTAACAGCGATATTGAAAGGTCTTACTATCTTATACTCGCCGCTTTCGATAGTTGCTGTTGAAGGCTCAACGCCCTCTACTTTAAGAGCCTTTACTGTATCGTTCAGTGAGCCGAATGAGATGTAGCCGATAGCGTTCTTATCACCTGACACCTGTGTAAGGACAACGTCTGTTGACTTACAGATAAGGGCATCTTTCTTTGTGTTATCGGTCTTATTGCCGTCGGCGTCCTTTTCCTCGATACCTGTCAGCTCGATGAAAGCGCCTCTTGTTCCTGAGCCGTCCTCACGGGAGATAACTGTTATCTTGTCTGAGCTTCCGCCGCAGCTTGCGAGCATTGCGGCTGCAAGTGCAACTGATGTGAATATTGCTGCCAGTTTTGATGTTCTTGTTTTCATAGAATAAAACCTCTTTCTTATACTGCCTTTAAGGCTATTGATTTGCACCTTTTCTCTCTGCAACATATGTGCAGGTCTTCATGTTATTTCTATTCAGGTGTTACACTTATGATACATCCGCATTGTAAAATCAGTAACCTATGTAAAGTAAAGTCATTGTAAGATGTTTGCAAAGGGATTTACACGCAAAAAAATGGCTTTACATTGCCATTCACAATGTAAAGCCTGCTTATTTACATAAAAAGTGCGCTTTCGTAATGAAAACGCACTTTGTAAAATCGGTAATATCCTATTAAATTAATAGCTCTGTACGAGTACAACTGAGCCGTCTGCCTTATTATATGCGGCGCTGTAGCCGTGGCCGTCTTCTGTAAAGAAGTAATAGTACAGGAAGCCTGCGTCCTCAGTTCTGTATTCATATGAGGACACCTTGCCGTCTATCTGAGCTGTGATAGCGGCGACAGCCTTTGCAGAGTCTCCGCTCTCGGCTGATGTAGTTGTTGAAGTTTCGTCAGGCTTTGAGTCTGCCTTTGTTGTGGTTGTAGTAGTTGAAGTTTCTGTATCTGAAGCAGTTGTTGTGGTAGTAGTTGTTTCTGTATCAGGTGCAGAAGTTTCGGTAGCCGGTGTTGAGCTTTCGTCTGTAGGCTGTGTTGCAGTGGCATCTGTGTCAGTGGAAACTGCACTGCTCTCGGTATCAACGAACACGCCTGCCTTGCTGTCATCATCGGCGGCAACTGTTGTTTTAGGCTTTGTGGTAGTAGTGGTCTTATTATTTGTTCCGCCAAAGCCGAATATCTTATAGCCTGCGACGATAGCGAGGACAACGACTACAAGTATGCCCACTGTGATAGCGGCGGTAACGGCAAAGAGCTTCTTTCTTGAAGCGTCGTCATTATCTTCCGTATCGTCATCATCGGCATAATCATTTTCATCGTCAGCATAATCGCCGTTATCATAATTATCCTGATAATTCTCATAGCCGTCATTATTATAATTGTTATTGTCGGCTATTGGTGCAGAAAAATGCTCTGTAGGCTCATCAGTTTGCTTTGGGACTGTAAAGGCTCTTGTTTTCTCCTCATAGTCCTGAGCTTCCTGCTTTGTGAACACTCTTGTTCTGTCAGCGTCATCGGCAGAGGTGAAATTCTGCTCCTCCTGCTTACCGTCGTCTGCAACAGGGGTGCTTTCGTCTATAAGCAGATTATGGCAATACTTACAGAGTATTGCTTCTTCGGATATTTCCTTATGGCAAAAAGGACATTCCTTTGTTTTCATTTTTACTTTCCTCCCGAATATTATCTGTTAAATATAATGATAACACAAACCTTTTTAAAAATCAACAGGTTTCACCAAAATATCATCAAATTATACCATTCTTTTAAGAAAAGGATAAGTTTGCGGGGGCGAGTTTGGATATTTTTGTATGGCTTTAGGCTGTATTTTGTTGAATTATAATATTTCAGCTTATTTTTGGCACAATGTAATTGTGCAAGTATACAAAGTGATAAAAAACCTATTGACAAAACGGGCATTGGGGAGTATAATAATTAAGCTGTCTGATGACGCAGACAAATGCTTCACAGAAACATCTATGAAGCTCAAGGCACACAAAGCTTGGAACTTTTCCGTGGCTGGAGATTATTCCCCACCGTGTGCAACGTCAACTACGAGGCGTAACTCAGTTTGGTAGAGTGCTTGGTTTGGGACCAAGATGCCGCAG
>CALEJX010000382.1 GCA_937898375.1 uncultured Ruminococcus sp. | reverse complement strand
TATTACTGCGACGAATACAGAAGATATCAAAGCTTCTGCAAAAATTTCAGCGGCAACGAGCTTTTCAAAGTTGCCTGCGGACCAAACGCCAACGATTATAACTGGACGGACGTTGTAATGTCAAATCTAGGCGAGTGGCACACAAAGGCTATCTCACTGCACTATTATACTGTTCCAACAGGGGATTGGAGCAAAAAAGGCAGTGCAACTGAGTTTACAGACGAGGAGTATTACGAAACTATATCAAAGACTCTCTACATGGACGAGCTTATAAAACGCCACAGCGAGATAATGTCACGTCGTGACCCTGAGGGTAAAATAGGTCTAATAGTTGACGAGTGGGGCTGTTGGTATGACGTTGAAGAGGGCACAAACCCTGGTTTTCTTTATCAGCAGAACACAATGCGTGACGCTATCGTGGCGGCTTGCAACCTGAACATCTTCAATTCCCACAGCGACAAGGTCGTAATGGCAAACCTTGCACAGGCTGTGAACGTTTTGCAGGCTCTTATCCTTACCGAGGGGGATAAAATGGTGAAAACGCCAACCTATCACGTCTTTGACCTTTTCAAAACTCATCAGGACGGCGAGCTTTGCTACAGCCACGTTGACAACTGTCAGGCTGGTGGAAAGATACCGATGATATCACAGTCTGCCTCAGTAAAGGACGGCGTTCTCACTGTCACTATAGCGAATTGTTCTATTGATGATGACGCTCACATCTGCTGTGATATAGCAGGGGCAAATTATCAGTACATAGATTGCAGGATACTTGACAGCGACGTAAGGGACTATAACGATTTTGATAACTGCGATAAGGTAACACCAAAAGACCATAGGGCAATATGGACAGAGAACGGCTTTGAGATAACATTGCCGAAATGCTCCGTTGCAGTTGTGACAATGAGATAAAATTTTACGATTTTATAAGGAGAGTCAAAAATGACAGTAAAAGATAAAATTTTGCAAGGCAGAACATATCTTGGCATAGAGCTTGGCTCAACAAGAATAAAGGCTGTGCTTATCGACGATAGTTTTTCTGTTATCGCATCAGGCTCAAAACAGTGGGAAAACCGCTTTGAGAACGGCTGTTGGACATATTCTCTTGACGATATCCACGGGGGCATACAAGCCTGCTATAAAGATCTTGCAGAGAACGTAAAGGCGCAGTACGGCATTTATCCAGAAACATACGGCGCAATGGGCATTTCTGCTATGATGCACGGCTATATGGCTTTTGATAAGAACCATAAGCTTCTCGTGCCTTTCAGAACATGGCGCAACACCATGACCGCTCAGGCGGCAGGAGAGCTTACAAAGCTTCTGGACTTCAATATCCCACAGCGCTGGAGCATTGCACATCTTTATCAGGCAGTGCTGAACAAAGAGCCTCACGTTCCTGATATCGCTTATATCAATACCCTTGCAGGCTATGTGCATAAAAGGCTCACAGACCGCTTTGAAGTGGGCGTTGGCGAAGCTTCAGGTATCTTCCCTGTGGAGGGCATAGGATACAAAAAAGAGTATTTGGAGCTTACAGAAAAAAGCCTTGCTGAAAAAGGCTTTGACCATAAGCTGAAAGATATCCTCCCAGCAGTGAGAAATGCAGGAGAAAAAGGCGCAGTTCTTACAGAGGAGGGCGCAAAGTTTCTCGACCCCGAGGGACATCTAAAAGCAGGCGTGCCTGTCTGCCCACCTGAGGGCGACGCAGGCACAGGCATGGTGGCAACTGACAGCGTGCTGAAAAAGACAGGAAACATCTCCGCAGGCACTTCAATATTTGCAATGCTCGTCCTTGAAAAGCCGCTGAAAGGCGTTTATGAGGAAATAGACGTTGTTACAACCCCTGACGGCTCGCCTGTGGCAATGGTGCATTGCAACAACTGCTGTTCAGAGCTTGACGCATGGGTGAATATGTTTGGCGAATTCGCAAAGCTCACAGGCAATGAGATAGACAAGAGCAGGCTTTATGAGACCCTCTATAAAAACGCCATGACGGCCGACAGCTCATGCGGCGGCGTGACAGCCTATAACTGTCTTTCAGGCGAGCCTGTTATAAAGCTTGACGAGGGCAGACCAATGTATTTCCGCACTCCTGACAGCAATTTGACATTGGGAAGCTTTTTCAGAGCACAGCTTTATTCTGCTTTCACCGCACTGAAGATCGGCATGGATATACTCTTTGACAAAGAGCATGTAAAGGCTGAAAAAATAACAGGTCACGGAGGGCTTTTCAAGGTCAGCGGAGTGGCTTCACAGCTTATGGCGGACGCACTTTCCACCCCTGTTTCAGTAATGAAAACAGCAGGCGAGGGCGGTGCATGGGGCATGGCTATCCTTGCGGCATATATGGAGCTTTCAAATGGCGAAAAACTTGCCGACTTCCTTGATGAAAAGGTGTTCGCAGATATGGAAGTGACGACTTCTCAGCCTGTGCAGACAGGCTCAGAGGGCTATAAAAAATTCTTAGAAAGATATAAAAAGGGATTGGCGGCAGAAAAAGCTGCACAGTTCTGATGAAAGATCATAGAAAATCATAGAAAAAATCGTAGGGGCGACCTGAGGTCGCCCGCCTGTCTGTCCGAATTGTCGGCATGGCGAACTATTCACTTTACGGAAAATTGGCAGACAAAAGGTGCATTTACCAAATCAGCGAAAGGAGAATTTTATGCTTGAAGAATTAAAACAGCAGGTGTGCGAAGCAAATCTGCTTCTGCCGAAATATGGACTTGTTACATTCACATGGGGAAATGTTTCCGCTATCGACAGAGAAAAGGGTCTTGTGGTGATAAAGCCCTCAGGCGTGCCTTATGAGGGCATGACAGCCGAGGATATGGTGGTAGTTGACCTTGAAAGCGGCAAGGTGGCGGAGGGAAAATATAAACCTTCCAGCGATACTCCTACCCACTTGGAGCTTTACAAAGCCTTTGATATCGGCGGAATAGTACATACTCACAGCCGTTGGGCAACATCTTTTGCTCAGGCAGGAAAAGGCGTTATACCAATGGGAACTACTCACGCAGATTATTTTTATGGCGAGATACCATGCACAAGAGCAATGACCCCCGAAGAGATAGCAGGCGAGTATGAAAAGGAAACAGGCACTGTTATAATCGAGGCTTTCAAAGGTCTTGACGCAACTCAGATACCTGCCGTTCTGGTAAAAAGCCACGGCCCTTTCACATGGGGAAAGGACGCCGCAGAAGCCGTTCACAATGCAGTTGTTCTCGAAGAAGCCGCATTTATGAATTTCCACGCTATGATGTTAAACCCTGAGATAGGTCATATGCAGCAGGAGCTTCTGGATAAGCACTTCCTTAGAAAGCACGGCAAGAACGCATATTACGGACAGAATTAAATCGCATATATCCTATTTTGTGTAGGGGCGACCTTGGGTCGCCCGCCATTCGGCATATCGTTATGCAGATGCAACGCCTCGATTTTCGGGGCGTTTTTTTGTGACTTTGCTCGTATATTGTGCAAAATGTATATTATGTGTACGCTGTTTTGTACAAAAGGGTAGTTTTTTGTACTTGTTATAAGTAAATTCTTGACTTATGTTTTAATAATATA
>CALEJX010000381.1 GCA_937898375.1 uncultured Ruminococcus sp. | reverse complement strand
CATTTTGTTTGTCAGATATACAAAAGTAGCGATAAAATGACTATCAGCCAAACGAAGCACAACAGGAGGAAAACACAGCTCTAGCTGAAACCGAGCCGTCATATTATTCCGAGGACGGAGCAAATGAACTGAGCAGAATACTGGTAGACAAAATAAATAAAAAGCGTGAAAGCAAAGGCTATGCACCCCTGAGGGTCTGCGGACAGCTTGACACACTGCTGGCAATAAGCATTGACACAGCAACTGATACACAGAGCGAGGGCGAGATCGACTATTGGAATGAAATAACATTGGATAAGCTAAAAAGCAACCTCAGCGATGTTGACCTTCCCTCAGACAGTGAATTTATAAAGGTAAGCTATGTAATGAACTGCTGTAAAAGCTATGATGAAATATTTGAATATGCCAAAAAGGTGAATTTTTCAAACGAGCTTTTCACTGATGATGAGGGCGACCTTACAGTTTATTCCCAAAGGCTGGATTACAAATATTTCGGCTGCGCAATATATGATATGTGTCGTAGGCAGCTAAAACCTAACGGTGATTGTTCATCCACTTCCGAATACGTCTGTGAGATCTGGCTGATGAAATAAGCAAATTAAAGTTTACAAAACATCTTATAATTAGCCTTGATATATTGTTTACAATACACAAAAATCATGTTAAAATAAACGTATGCTTATATCAGCAAATAAAGTGACAAGGACAAACAAAAAATGAATTTCAATATCAAAAAGATAGCCGCCGCCTTTTTGAGTGCGGCAATGCTCACCACAGGCTCGGCTCAGCTTTCTGTTTTTGCACAGCAGGCGATTAAATATGAAGCCGAAAACGGCACTTTGGGCGGCTCTGCCTATATCCAAACAGACAGCTCCGCATCAGGTGCAAAGTCGGTGCGCTTTTCAGACTCAAGCTGCACATGGTCACAGACTGTTACAGTCAGCGAAAGCGGATATTACAAAATAAAGCTTTACAGCCGTGGCGAAGGTTCGGACAAAATAAACAACCTCTCTGTAAACGGCACAAGTGCAGGCACTTTCAGTAGCGCAAACGGCTCTGCCTACAAAGAATCCGCAGTGAACGGCGTTTATCTCAAAAGCGGACAGAACACTGTCAAAATAACAATGTCATGGGGCTATTTCTCCCTTGACTACATAACCATTGAAAAAATAGACGCTTCAAACGCCTATACTTCCGCCGAAAACCTCGTTGACCCATACGCTTCACAAAGCACACAGCGCCTTTACAGATATATGAAAGACGTTTACGGCAAAAAGGTCATAACAGGTCAGTATTGCGATGGCGGTCTTAACGGCACTGAGTTCAAAGCTATAAAATCCGCCACAGGCAAGACACCTGCCATGCTTGGTCTTGACTTCATGCGCTACACCCCAAGCCGTGTTCAAAACGGCGACACCTCTGACGCTGTAGAAAAGGCTATCGAGTTCTCAAAGGCTGGCGGAATAGTAACATTCTGCTGGCATTGGAACGTCCCTGACAAATATCTTCTCTCAGGCACAGACGACGGCAATCCACGCTGGTGGGGCGGTTTTTATACGAAAAACATTGACCGTTCAAAGTTCTCACTTACCAAAATAATGAACGGCTCAGACCCCGAGGGCTACAACGCCCTTATGAGCGACGTTGATGCGATCGCAAAACAGCTCAAACGCCTTTCTGACGCAGACGTTCCTGTACTGTTCAGACCTCTCCATGAGTCAAGCGGCGGCTGGTTCTGGTGGGGAGCAGACGGCTCGGAAGCCTACAAAAAGCTTTGGCAGGCAATATATGACAAGCTAACATACGAATACAAGCTTGACAATATCATATGGGTGTGGAATGGTCAGGCGGCAAATTGGTACCCTGGCGATGAATATGTTGACATAATCGGCGAGGATATCTACCCCGGCACAAGAGATTATTCAGCCCAAAGCTCAAAATATCTTGAAGCCACAGACTATTCACCAAATGGAAAAATAGTTGCCCTTACAGAAAACGGCTGTCTTTTCGACCTTGACAAAGCCTTTGAAGCAAACACCGCATGGTCATATTTCGGCACATGGAGCGGCGAGTTTTGCATATCAAGCTCTGAGAAATACACCGAGAAAAGTATGTGGCAAAAGGTCTATAACAGCGACTATGCCGTGACACTTTCAAGTCTCCCTGACCTGAAAAGCTATCAAACAAGCGGCGGCGAAACGCAGATAACCCTTGACGCAACATCAAAAGAAGTCACATACGGCAGCAGCGTTACCCTCAAAGCAAACGTCACCTCAGACACATCTCAGGCAGTTACATGGAAAAGCTCCAACACAGCCGTTGCCACAGTAAAGGACGGCGTTGTGACAGCCACAGGCAAAGGCACTGCAAAGATAACGGCTTCCCTGCCAAACGGAAAGTCCGCTGTCTGCACTGTAAAGGTCATAGCAAAGAAACTTCCAACGTCAGGCTATTCCTATGCAACCACCGCACAGTACACAGGCAGTGCGATAATTCCAACAGTCACTGTTAAGGACGGAAGCAAAGTTCTCCGTCAGAACATCGACTATCGTGTGACAGTCACAAACAATGTAAATATTGGTCGTGCCATTATCACTTTCTCAGGTATCGGCAACTACAGCGGCAATTATACCGCAGGCTTTGACATTGTTCCTGCAAAGCAGACCATACAAAAGCTTGAAACAAGATACAAAGGCTTCTTTGTGGATTGGGCGCAGAAAGGCTCTGCAACAGGATATGACATACAGTATTCCACCAACGCAAACATGAGCGGTGCGGCTTCAAAACATCTCACCGCAAACAAGCCTGATACCATGACAGTAAGCGGTCTGACCGCTGATAAGACATACTACGTCCGTGTGCGTTCTTATACAAATGTTGGAAGCAAGTCCTATTATGGTCCATGGTCTGACATAAAGAGCATAAAGACCGCAAGCTATGATATCACAAAGGCTTCCGTTTCGAGCATTTCAGCCAAGGAATACACGGGAAAGGCTATCACCCAGAGCCTTACAGTGAAATACAACGGCACTACCCTTAAAAACGGCACTGACTACGCAGTTTTCTATTCAAACAACAAGAATATCGGCAAGGCGACAGTAAAGATAACAGGCAAGGGCAAATATGGCGGCGTTATCACAAAGACCTTTACCATAAACCCTGCCAAGCAGGAGATACAAAAGCTCACGGCTAAGTCCAAAGCATTTTTCGTGGATTGGGCGCAGAAAGGCTCTGCAACAGGCTATGAGATACAGTATGCAACGAACGCCAAGTTCACCAGCGCAAAGAAAGTCACCATAACAAACAACAAGACAGACAAGACCACAGTTTCCAAACTCAGCGGCAACAAAAAATATTACGTTCGTGTCCGCTCCTACAAGGCAGTGAACGGCACAAAATATTACGGCGCATGGTCGGCTTCAAAGAGCGTGACTACAAAGAAATAACCCAAAAGGCACTCCGAGCAATTTCGCTCAGAGTGCTTTTGTTTTATATTTAGTCGAAACAGATATCAAGAACATTTTCAGCCAAACTCAAACAAGTGCCTGAAATTCAATGATCGTCTCTTTCGGAT
>CALEJX010000380.1 GCA_937898375.1 uncultured Ruminococcus sp. | reverse complement strand
CATTAAGACTATAATTCTTAGCAATAACAGGATCAGTTGCAGGATCGTAAACTTTCTGATCTATACCATTAAGTATTCCGCAAAGCTTGTATTGCTTGTTCACAAGCTCCCTGTCAAGACCATGTGAATACCATGGGTCAAGTATCTCCCAAGCGTAGCTCGGCGAAACTGTCGTAACCTTGTCAGCCGTCTCAATGGCAGCTTTCATGAAGTTCACATCACCGTCATATGAAAGCAAATCCGTGTGATAAAGCGGAATGCCCATAATATCGTTGATAAGTTCTAAGCCATACTGTCCCTGATACTGAATGTTGTGTATGGTGAATACAGTCTTGATGTCCTCATAACCCTGCTGATAGCGGTAGAAAATATCATAATAAACAGGAACAAGCGCCGTCTGCCAATCGTTGGCGTTTATAACGTTCGGCTTAAAATCGATGTACCTCAGCAGCTCGAGAACTGCCCTTGAGAAGAATATAAATCTCTCAGCGTCATCATAAAAGCCGTACAGACCATTTCTCTGGAAGTAATACTCATTATCCAGCAGATAATAAGTCACTCCGTTCACAACACCTGTAAAAACGCCGCAGTATTGATTTCTCCATGCCACCGGCACAGTGAAATTCGTAACATATGTCAGCCTGTCCTTAAGCTCCTGCCTGATAGAGCTGTAGTAAGGTATCACGACTCTGCAATCGTGACCCTCGGCGTTGATAGCCGCAGGCAGCGAGCCTGCAACATCAGCCAATCCGCCTGAAGCGATAAAAGGCAAAGCCTCACTTGCAGTATAAAGTATGTTCATATCCGAACCCTCTTTCCTAAGTCATTGCGACCTTTTTTATACAGAAGCTCCCTTTCCTACATACATAGGATACTGTGGTGAGCTTGTAAGGATATGGTTTTCGCAGATAGAAACGTTCTTGTCTGTGATGAGATAGTTAAGTTCAGCATTGTCGCCAACAACAGTGCCCTGCATAAGGATACAGTTCTTGACCTTTGCGCCCTTGCCTACCTTAACTCCTCTGAACAGTACAGAGTTCTCTACCTCGCCCTCGATGATACAGCCGTCAGCAATAAGAGAATTTGAAACCTTGCTGTCCAGATCGTACTTTACAGGAGCGTTGTCGCTTACCTTTGTGTAGATAGAACGCTTTGGAACGAACAGCTTGCGTGCATTCTGAGGGTCAAGCAGAGCCATATTCGACTTGAAGTAGCTTTCAGGGCTGTTGAGCTTGCTGAAATAGTTGTCATACTCATATACCTTTATCTTAAGCTCTCTGCACTTCTCCTGAAGCACGTTTCTCTCAAAGCTTACATTTCCTCTAGCCATAGCGTCGTTAACAGTTTCAATAAGGAAATCCATTGACATAACGAATACATTAAGGCTCGTCGTGCAAGTGCCGCTGATGTCAGGATTGATAAGAACAGAAGTTACGTTCTTGTCAGCGTCAACATTGAATACAGTTGAAGTCTTTATCTCATCAGAGCTGTAAACACCTGTGTGTGCAACAGCCGTGATGTCAGCACCGCTCTCGATATGAGCCGCAACGATAGGCTTGTAATCAATATTCGTTACAACGTCGCAGTCAGAAAGTATAACATACTTAGCTCTTGAATGCTTGATAAAGCTCATTGCACCATAAAGAGCCTCTATCCTTCCTCTGTAAAGAGTGCTTTCAACGTTGCCGAATGGCGGCAGAATGTAAAGTCCGCCCTTCTTTCTAGCCAGATCCCACTCTCTTGCAGAGCCAAGGTGATCCAAAAGTGACTGATAGTTAGATTTTGTTATAACACCAACCTCGCTTATGCCGCTGTTTACCATGTTAGACAGTGGGAAGTCGATAAGGCGGTATCTTCCGCCGAACATTACAGAACCCACAGTTCTGTTCTTTGTCATGTCGCCAAGAGTCGTGTCGTGCATATTAGCGAAAACAAGACCCAGTACGTTACCCATATTTACATCCATGTTTACTCGGTCCTTTCTTAGATATTCTCGTAAATTATTGCCTTTGGTGCAACAACACTGCCGTCAGAAACAGTCAGATTATTGCCCACTACAGCAACGCCCCATGAGTCCTTGTCCTCGATAGTTTCAGGTCTTGCACCGATCTGGGCGTTCTCACCGATAACT
>CALEJX010000379.1 GCA_937898375.1 uncultured Ruminococcus sp. | reverse complement strand
TTCGAGTCCAACAGGGGGAGCCAGAGAGCTGTAGCTTTTGCTATGGCTCTTTTTTGTATATATGATTTAGTATTGCAGTTTGTAAATGTAATGTATGGAAACAGTGCTTTCGTATGCTTACGTTAATGTAGGTGTGCGGAAGTCCTTTTTGTTGCACAAAATATTTAAGTAGAAAAAAATCACAGCACCATTTGAAGTGCTGTGATTATGAACTGATCGATAAATTGGAATTTAACGTACTTTCTTTGAAAGATAAAGAACAAGGTCATCATCGTTAGTATAAATTGTATCATAGGGTGTGCATATTTTATCCTTATACCATACTCCCGAACCATCGGGAATATAACCTCTTTTAACATACATTCTTTGCGCACTTCCATACCCATTATGCAAGCCAACTCCCAAATACACTGTATCGGCATATTCATAAGCTATCTTTTCTGCCGTATCCATTAATATACTGCCAATGCCATTTTTTCGATACTTTTCTAAAACTGCAAAATCAATAATTTCAGGATATCCTTGATTGGCAAATGCTCCCCATTCCGAATCAGGATATACGTTTACATATCCTGCGGGAATACCATAGTAATCCGCAACTAAAGAGATACATTTTCCATTTTTTACGTCTTTAAGTCGCATTTCAAATTTATCTATGGTTGAATTCCAGCCTTGTTTTCTTTCCTCATCTGTGAAATGCAGACCGTCTGAAAATATCATATCTCTTATAATAATCTCTTCATTATTAAAGTAAACCATACATTCACCTTTTGTAAAAAATTCCGATTTGTCGGGCTGTATACCCGATTGATTCACAAAACTATTATACCACAGCTAATCAGCGGTTCGTCCTTTGTTTGTATTATTTCTTAGCCAGATCTTTTATAACTTCTCCTGCCACGATAAGCCCCACAACCGACGGCACAAATGCTGTTGAGCCCGGAATATCACGGCGCACTGTGCATTTTCTTGCTGTGCCAGGAGGACAAATGCAGTTCTGACGGCATGAGATAGCCATATCTTCTATTGGTCGGATAGGCTGTTCCTCTGAGTAAACAACTTTCAGCGACCTTATGCCTGCCTTTTTAAGCTCTCGTCGCATGACTTTCGCAAGAGGGCAGACCTTTGTCTGATAAATGTCCGCCACTCGGAATGCTGTGGGGTCAAGCTTGTTGCCTGCGCCCATTGAGGATATAACAGGTACTCCTGCGGCGTCTGCTCGCTTTATTATCTCCAGCTTGCCTGTAACAGTGTCAATGGCGTCGATGATATAATCATACTGAGTAAAATCAAACTGATCCGCTGTGTCAGGCATATAAAAACATTTGTATGTGTTCACTTTTATGTCAGGGCAGATGTCGTGAACACGTTCCTCCGCCACGTCAACTTTGTATTTTCCTACTGTTTTTCTTGTGGCAATTATCTGACGATTGATGTTGGTCAGACACACTTTGTCATCATCTATAAGGTCAAGCTCGCCTACACCGCTTCGTGCAAGGGCTTCAACTGCATATCCGCCTACGCCGCCTATACCGAAAACCGCAACCCTGCTGTTGCTGAGCTTTTCCATTGCTTCTTTGCCGAACAAAAGCTCGGTTCTTGAAAACTGATTTAGCATATAAACACTCCTGAATACTGTTTTATTATTTTATGATAACACATCTATGCCCTTTTTTCAAGTGCATTTTTGCCTGCTTTTATTAATTTTCTGATAAATCCTATATGTATTATATAATATCTCTGCCGCAGTTTTCGACCGCATTTTCGTTGCTTTTTTATCGAAAATGTGCTATAATATTATATGTGATAATACGCAAAAAGTAATAAAAAGGATTGGTAAAAACATGGATATTAACAAGACCCTTGCGGAAGAATTTAAGCTCAGACAGGAGCAGATCGACAACACTGTTGCACTCCTTGATGACGATAAAACTATACCGTTTATTGCACGATACAGAAAGGAGCTTACAGGCTCGCTGGACGATCAGGTGCTTAGAGAGATCGCTGACAGGCTCACTTACCTGAGAAATCTCGAAAAACGTAAAGGCGAGATAATCTTTTCTATCACTGAGCAGGAGAAAATGACAGACGAGATAATGTCTGCTATCGAAAAGGCAAAGACCCTTGTGGAGGTAGAGGATATCTACAGACCTTTCAAGCCGAAGCGTAAAACAAGGGCTTCGGTGGCAAGAGAAAAGGGACTTGAACCACTGGCTGAGCTTATCTTGACCCAGGATAAGAAATGCGACCCG
>CALEJX010000378.1 GCA_937898375.1 uncultured Ruminococcus sp. | reverse complement strand
CAGCCGCTACAAGTTCTTCACGGAGATCCTTGTAGTTGTATATCTCACCATTGAATGTAAGCGCCAGTGACTTATCCTCATTGAAGATAGGCTGGCTGCCCTGATCTGAAAGGTCGATGATCGAAAGTCTGCGGAAACCCATTGCTATCTGTTCGTCAACATATTTTCCGTCAGAGTCAGGACCTCTGTGTTTTATTCTATCCATCATTTTTCCAAGAACTATGGAAGCGTCATTGATCTTATTTGTAAATCCAACAAAACCGCACATAAAAAAGCCTCATTTCTGTTAAATCAAATTGCCTGTATCTTTGGATAATACAGCCGCCTGACACCTAATGAACGCCAAGCAATATACTATTTATTATACACTATATGCGGCTTTTTTGCAAGGGGTAAAAACAAAAATTACACAATAAAATAAATTGCTTTTTGTGCATTTATCACATGGCAATGTGTATAGCATAAAATTATCTGCGATTTTGTCATTTTGGCTTGAAAAAGGCAGAGGAATATAGTATAATGATATTAAAATCATATTTTGGAGAAGATCTTATGGACGATAACAAAAAGAAGAAAAATGGCTACAGATTGGACATTGTGCTGATAGTGAGTTTTTTTGTGTTACTTATATCTTTCTGTGCCTACATGATGAATACGACCCTAGAGGAAGTGCTTGAAAATGAAACGGGCAGCTCTGTTGTTACACATGATTATACCTACGAGGTCACAGAAAGCAGCTCAAAAGCATAGTTAAAATCACCTGTGTGTGACTAGTTATACTGCTTTATGTTACAATAAAAAGCGCTTATTTACGACATTTATCGAGTGCGATTTGCATTTTGGCGCTAATGATTATGTAAAGTTGTATCACTTTATACTGTATAATTTTACATTAGTGCGAGTTTGATATTGTAAAGCTTGTCAGCCTAACACATAAAAGCGGTTTACTTGACATTTAAAATTGATGTTTGACTAAAATGTGACTTTGTGCATTTAATACAAATAACAAAGTCACATTTTGTTGTATAGTGCCTTGACTTTACTATGCTTATACTATATACTTGTATTAAGCGCTGTTTTTTACACAAGATGTTGTGATTTGCTGTGTTAGCTTTGAGAATATAAAAAGTTATGAGGATAAATCAGGAAAATCGGAGGCGGTATTGTGATAATCAAGATAAAAAAGCGTGACGGACGTACTGTAACTTTCAATATTGAGAAAATAGCAGGCGCTATATACAAGGCGGCTCAGTCTGTGGGCAAGGATAACTATGAAGAAGCTTTGGAGCTTTCGGGCAAAGTTGTTGACAAGCTTATGGAAAAGCACCTTGATATGCCTACTGTTGAGGAAATTCAGGATTGTGTTGAGCGTGTTCTCATTGAGGAGGGCATGGCTGATACTGCCAAAAGCTATATTCTTTACCGCTCCAATAGGACCCGTGCAAGGGAAATGAATACCCGTCTTATGAAAGTCTATGAGGACCTTACGTTCCAGTCGGCGAAAGATAATGACTTGAAGCGTGAAAACGCCAATATAGACGGCGATACTGCAATGGGTACAATGCTCAAATATGGCTCTGTGGGCGCTAAGGAGTTCAATGAGATGTATGTTCTTGCTCCTGAACATTCAAAGGCTCATCAAGAGGGCGATATCCACATTCATGACCTCGATTTTTATACACTGACTACCACCTGCACACAGATAGATCTTACCAAGCTTTTTGATAAAGGCTTCTCTACAGGTCATGGCTATCTTCGCACGCCTAATGATATACAAAGTTATGCGGCGCTTGCGTGTATTGCGATACAATCAAATCAAAATGACCAGCATGGCGGTCAATCTCTGCCTAAGTTCGATTATGACATGGCTGAGGGCGTAAAAAAGACGTTCAGACACCGATATCGTGACAATATCGGCAGGGGTCTTGCTCTACTTGGCGATGTTTCTGACGCTCAGAGCATTGCAAAGAAAATAACCGAAATGCTTGACGAGCAGGGCTTAAAGGCTACGCTTGCCAATGATAACGGCTATCAGGAGGCGGAAGCGCAGTTTCTTGTGAATTTTGTTGACGCACCTATTGTGAAGAAGATACAGAGTTTTGCATACAAAAACTCTCTGAAAGAGACCGACAGAGCGACATATCAGGCAATGGAAGCGCTTATACACAACCTCAATACCATGAACTCCCGTGCAGGCGCTCC
>CALEJX010000377.1 GCA_937898375.1 uncultured Ruminococcus sp. | reverse complement strand
AGTTATCTGCGCCTGTCTTGCTCTGTTATAAAGAAGCGACAGGTTGTCTATCATTTCTCCTGCGTTGTCCGTTGCAGACTCCATTGCAGTACGTCTTGCCGCCTGCTCAGAAGCGTAGCTGTCCACTATCGCCGAGTAAAGCATACCGCCTATATACTGCGGTATCATGCCGTCAAAGACCTCCTCTGGGGACGGGTCATAGATAGTTGACGGGTGCTTTCTGCCCCCAAGCTTGTCAAGATCCTCCACAGGAAGTATCTGCAAACTGCAAGGCTCTTGTGTCAGTGCTGACACGAACGTGGTATACACAAGGTCTACCTTGTCATAATCCCCGTGCCTGAAGCCTGCGATAATGTCCTCCGCAATATCCATAACAATGTCAGCGTCAATGCTCTCCGCTATCTGTGGATATTTCCACACAAGGTCATAGTCACGCTTTTCAAAGAACTCAACAGCCTTTTTGCCCACAGCCATAACACGAAGCTGACCGCCTGATGACTTCACCTCGTCAGCCTTTGCCTTAGCCATTTTCAGTACGTTGGAGTTAAATCCCCCTGCAAGTCCTCTGTCACCTGCCACCACTATAAGCAGTGTGGAATTAAGGAACTTTTTCTTTGTATACACCGACTTGAACGCACTGTCGCAGGATATGTCGCACATTGTCTTAAAAAGCGTTTCAAAGAACGGCTGAACCGCCACCGCCTTGTCTTTGGCACGTCTGAGCTTAGAAGCTGCCACAAGCTGCATGGCTTTTGTTATCTGCATGGTGCTTTCAACGCTTTTGATACGTCTTTTGACGTCTTTCATATTAGCTGTTGCCATTGCTCAGCGCTCCTTATCTGCTTTGAAGAAACTTCTGTGAATACTCCGCAAGCACGTCCTTTACTGCCTGTTCGTTCTCTTTTGTAAGATCCCCTTTTTCTCTTATTGATGAGAAAATGTCAGGGTGAGTTTCATCTATATACACAAAAAGGTCTTTCTCAAATTCAGCGATATCCTCAACTCTGATATTTTTCAGATAGTTGTTTACAACCGCATAGATTATGACCACCTGCTTCTCAACGTCCAGCGGCGAAGTCTTGCCCTGTTTGAGCACCTCCACGATACGCTCGCCCTGTGCAAGTCTTTCCTTTGTGTCCTTGTCAAGGTCAGAACCGAACTGTGAAAATGACTGCAGCTCTCTGTACTGTGAATACAGCAGTTTCAGTGATCCCGAAACCTTTTTCATCGCCTTTATCTGTGCCGAGCCGCCAACACGGGATACCGATATACCAGGGTTTACCGCAGGTCTGACGCCTGAGAAGAACAGCTCAGATTCAAGGAATATCTGTCCGTCAGTGATAGATATAACGTTTGTCGGGATATAAGCCGAAACATCGCCTGCCTGAGTTTCGATAATAGGCAGAGCCGTTATAGAACCTCCGCCGTAGTCTTTGTTCAGACAGCAGGCTCTCTCCAAAAGTCTTGAATGAAGATAGAATACATCACCGGGATAAGCCTCACGGCCTGTCGGTCTTTGAAGCAGCAGTGACATCGTTCTGTATGCCACAGCGTGCTTTGAAAGGTCGTCATAAACGCACAGCACGTCCTTGCCCTGAAGCATGAAATACTCTGCCATTGCAACGCCTGCGTATGGTGCTATATACTGCAAAGGCGCCATTTCAGAAGCCGTTGCCGATACAACTATAGAATAATCCATTGCGCCGTGCTTAGAAAGGGTATCCACCACGTTTGCAACAGTTGACTGCTTCTGACCTATAGCCACATAAATACAGATAACGTCCTTACCTTTCTGATTTATGATAGTGTCAAGGGCGATAGAAGTCTTACCTGTCTGTCTGTCGCCTATAATAAGCTCACGCTGACCTCTGCCTATAGGTATCATAGAGTCGATAGCCTTGATACCAGTTTGCAACGGTCTGTTTACCGATTGTCTTGTAATAATTCCGAAAGCAGGGCTTTCCACAGGTCTTGTTTCTGTTGTAAGCACAGCACCCCTGCCGTCGATAGGCGCACCGAGAGCGTTCACAACTCTGCCGAGAAGCGCATCGCCCACAGGCACAGAAACTATCCTGCCTGTTCTCTTTACTCCCGAGCCTTCCTTTATTCCGTCCTCAGAGCCGAGAAGTACACAGCCTACAAAATCCTGCTCCAAGTTCATTGCCATGCCATATGTTCCATTGGAAAATTCAAGCAGTTCTCCTGACATACACTTGTCAAGTCCATGAACTCTTGAAATTCCGTCGCCCACGGTGCAGACCGTTCCCACATCGTCAAGCTCAAGCTTGCTGCGGTAGTCCTTTATCTGCTGTTTTATCAAGCCTGTTATTTCATCAGGACGTAATTTCATGTTAAAATACCGTTCCTTTCCTATGCAATGACCCCGTCGATCTGAGCCTTGATATCATCAAGCTTAGTTCTGACGCTGCCGTCTATCTCTGTGTCTGAATATCTCAGCACGATACCGCCCATAAGGCTTTTGTCCACCTTTTCCACAAGCACTATCTTTGCCCCCGAAACAGCCTCCAGCTTAGCCACAAGCTTGTCTCTGAGCCTTTCAGACAGAGGCATAGCCGTCACCGCAGTGACCTCTATGATATTATTATGCTTTTCATAAAGCTCCTTGAATTTTGCGCATATCTCAGGCAGAAACTTTATCCTGCCCTTTTCGCTCACAAGGCAGAGAAAATTTAGCGTAACAGGCTGTACCCTGCCCATAAACACCTTTTCAAGCGTCTCCCTTTTCTCGCTCTCCGTCACCAATGGCGACGCAAGCAGCTCCACATATTCCTCCTGACCCTGAGAGAAAAGTATATCCCTTATGCTCCCAAGCTCACCATAGACTTCATCAAGGCAGTTTTCCTCGTAGCACACCTCAAAAAGTGCGTTGCCGTAAATATTCCCGATACTGTCTGCCATTACATCTCACCCACATTGTCAATGAACTTCTCGATAAGACGTTCGTTGTCCTCGCCTGTCATATCCTTTTCCACAACTGCCGCCGCAGCCGAGAAAGCAATATCGGTGATCTCGTTCTTGATCTGGTTGACAGCGATCTTCTTTTCTCTTTCGATCTCTCTTGAAGCATTGTCCACAAGACCCTTTGCCTCAGTTCTCGCTTCATTGATTATCTCGTCAGAACGCTGCTGAGCCTTTCTTGTTGCCGTCTGTATTATCTGTGCAGACTCCTCTTTTGCGCCCTCTAACCTGCTTGTATACTCAGCTTCAAGCTTCTCGGCATTTTCTTTCGCCTCGTCAGCCTGCCTGTAA
>CALEJX010000376.1 GCA_937898375.1 uncultured Ruminococcus sp. | reverse complement strand
CTCCGAGCCGCTTGTTATCGACAGCCTTATCGTTGCCGAAGCGAGTTTCAAGAAATCTCCTGTGATGAAGCTGGTCGCAAAGCCCTATCAGGACTATGTGCAGGAATACAATGAAAAGAACAAGGCTCTCATTTTGGAAAATCAGGCAAAGAAAAAGGTCATAGCCAACAAGCTGGCGGCTCTTGAAAAGAAAGCCGATGCCGATACAAAAGAGATGTCTGACCTTGCCATGGAACTGAGCAGTATCACAAATGCGGACTTCCGCCGTATCATCGTTGATGATATTACGCCCGAATCACTTGTTAGACAGCTTGCGATAAACGGCACACTTCTTATGATGTCCGATGAAGCAGGCTCGCTCGGCAACTTCAACGGCAGATACAGCGCCAACGGTGCGCCGAATCTCGACTTGCTCCTGAAATCATGGAACGGTGAAACGTTCATCAGCGACCGTATCACCCGTGAGAGCGTTATTCTTTACAAGCCCTATGTTTCTATCTGCCTTGCGTGTCAGCCGTACATATGGGACAGTATGATAGGAAATATGGCGTTCAGGGGAAGCGGTTTCCTTGCAAGGCTTGTGTACTGCTTTCCGAAAGACCTTAGAGGAACACGCAAGTACAACACCGAGCCTATCCCCGATGATCTTTCCGAACGTTATCACAAGCTGATATATGCTCTGCTGAATTACAAGTTTCAGCGTTTTGAACTTCATCGGGCGGACGAAAAACTTCTTTTCCTTGATGAAAAGGCGAAAGATGAATATGTCTTCCTGCACGATCAGTTTGTAGAAAAACAGCTTGTCACAGATATGGCATTTTGTGCTGACTGGGGCGGTAAATTTCACGGGCTGGTGTTGAGGATATGCGGTATCCTGCATTGTATCAAAACGGTACTGAATGGTGAGAAGCCCGATGAGGTCAAGGTATCTCACGATACGATGTGCAACGCTATCGAGATAGGTCATTATTTCCGCTTGCAGGCGATATATGCCTATGGACTGGGCGATACCGACAATCAGACCTTGCAGGCGGAGCGCATAGTCGCAAAGATACGCTCGAAGAATATCACACAGATCAGGCAGAATGACCTTTACAAACTTTGCCGCTGCAAGCTGTTCAAGAATGCTCAGGAGTTCGCCGAGGTGATAGCTGTCCTTGAAGAATACGGCTATCTCAAAAGTGAGACCATTCCCGGGGTTAACAACAATCCCAAAGGCTGCACGATGCTCTACATCAACCCGTTGATGTTCAGACAGTGAGGCATACACAATCAACACTTTCCGCACTTTCTGTCTTGAATGTGCTGAAAATGCGGAAAGTTCACAACACAAACCGTAGAAAGAAAGAGGTTTAACTATGACTACAACACAGAAAAAAGAGATCGTAGACAACATTTTGGAGCTGCTCATTCAGCTCACCGAGGACGGGGAGAACTCCGCTCCGCAGACAACCAAAGCACCGACCACCGACAAGGTCGAGATGCTGACTATCAAAGAGAGCACCGCACTCATCAGCGGACTTTCC
>CALEJX010000375.1 GCA_937898375.1 uncultured Ruminococcus sp. | reverse complement strand
CAGGGGCGTGCCCCTGGACCTTTTGCTCGCTTCGCTCGGTGTTTCCTCTGCTTTGTATTGGTTTCTCACTCGGTATGGCTTTGCCATTCCCCATTCCTCATTCATTTCGTTTTTCATCACTTTCACTCTCGCAAACACTACCGACAGCACTGTTGACACCAGCCACCCTATCGGCCATGACAGCCATATTCCTGTTGATCCATATGGTTTTGCTAGTACAAACGCCAACACTACTCTTAGTATCAGATCCGTAAACGTTGATGTCATAAAATACTGCATTGCACCTTTTCCACGGAGTGCTCCGTCTGACATTATTTTTATACCCACAAACACATAAAAAGGCGATATTATCCTCAGAAACGTTGTGCCTATCTCAACGGCTTTTGTTCCGCCGTCGTCAAGAAACAGATTTATCATTGTTTTCGGCATACAGAAAAAGCACAGTATAAAAGGCACTGCCACGATAGCCGAGATAACAATTCCTGCTTTATATCCGCTTTTTATCCTATCGTTCCTGCCTGCGCCGTAATTCTGCGCAACAAAGCTTGAAAGTCCGTTAGAAAGTGTTGTAAAGCTTGTTATTGCAAAGGTATTGAGTTTTATTGCGGAAGAATATCCTGCGATACAAGAAGAGCCAAAGCTGTTTACGAGATACTGCACAAATATATTGCCTACTGAGATAAAGCTCTGCTGTAAAATACTAGGTATAGAGTAAAGTGTTATCTTTTTAAGTATTTTTCCTGAAAACAGCGGCGGTTTATCCTCAGTTTTAATTTCTGCTGTTTTCTTCACCAAAATAAGCAGTGAGAACACACAAGCCACGCCCTGAGCGATAAAAGTCGCCCACGCAACGCCTGCCACTCCCCATTTAAAGAATTTTACGAACACATAGTCGAGGACAACGTTTCCAACTGATGAGCCGATAAGGAGATACAATGGTGTTTTTGAGTCGCCCATTGCATTATAAATGCCAGTACCCACGTTATAGAGAAACAGGAAGATAAGTCCTGCGATATATATCTTTAGATAAAGCTCGCCGTCATGAAAGATATTATCGGGCGTATTTATCATTTTCATAAGAGGAGAAGAGAACGCAAATCCGAAAATAGTCAGCACTGCCGCAAGTATCGTGCATGATATTATAGTAGTCGTTGAAGCAGTTTTTACCTTTGAAAATTCTTTTCCGCCGAAAAACTGAGATATCACCACGCAGCAGCCAACATTACAGCCCACTGCAAACGCCATAAAAATCATTGTTATAGGATAAGACGCACCAACTGCCGCAAGGGCGTCCTCGCCTGCGAATTTTCCTGCTATGATACTGTCGAAAATGGAATACATCTGCTGAAATATCACGCTTACGAACATAGGCAGGGAAAATTTCCACAGCACTGTCCATGGTTTTCCCACCGTCAGGTCTGTCATAAAAACATCTCCATATAAATTATAGTTACTATTTTATTATATCATAAGAAAACAGATATTTTCAACGGCATTTCGCACAGACAATATTGACTTTTTTATTAATTTTTTAGCATTTTACGCTATTTATGAGTTATTAACAAAATTGACATTTTATTTATCATGTAATTTATATAATAATACAAAAATAATTTTATGGTGTACAAAAAGCGCCTTTTTATGCGTTATATATAGTAGAGAACAAAAGATTATAATATAAAAAAAGAATAATTCAGAAAATGTGGACTTATCCCCTTGCCTGCATTATCTGTGTTAAACTAAAAAAGAAAGTCTTAGCGGCTTTCTTTTTTTATTGACAAAAAAGTGCGGATATTTTATACTTGTATACGAGGTGATAAAATGGGAAGTCAGGCAGACCACGGCGGTCACAGAGAGAGAATGAGAAAGCGTTTCAAAGAATCGGGAAATTTCAAGGGTTTTTCTGAGCATGAGATACTTGAAATGCTTTTATTTTACATTGTACCGAGAAAAAATACCAACGATATTGCCCACGAGCTTATAAAAAAGTTTGGAAGCTTAAACGGCGTTCTTAACGCTTCTGTGGAGGAGCTTTCTTCGGTAAAAGACATGGGCGAAAGTTCTGCGAACTCACTCTTATTTTTCAGAGAGCTTATAAACTACTGCTCAACTGTCACAGACAGCAGGATAGACATAAGGAACATATCTGCGGCACTGAGTTTTGTAAACAGCTGTTTCAGAAATGAGAAGCAGGAGAAATTCAAAGTCATTTGTATCGACTCAGGCTTTCACATAAAAAGCGTGACGGACATATCCGCAGGCGGAACAAGGTTTACACCTGTTGATTTCCGTGAGCTTACAAAAGCTGTTCTCAACAGCGGCACTGACATTGTTATCCTTGCCCACAATCACCCTGACGCACCCAACACACCCTCACAGGAGGACGTTACTCTCACCCGTGAGATAATGAGATATATGAGATGTTTAGGCGTGACAGTTCTTGACCATTATATAACAGGCAAGAACGGAACTATCTCCATGCGAAACTGCGGGCTTATCCACGATATGGAATGCTAAAAATACTTTGCATAAAAAACGGACGGTATGCTTTTTACATACCGTCCGTAAAATTTTATCTTCTTGCAGTCTTTTTCTTTGAGCTGCCTGTTTTTGAACCTGAATGTGACTTCTTTGCCTGATGTTTTTTCCAATGTACCCACAGTGTAGGTGCGATACAGTTAGAAGAATAAACACCTGATATCATACCGATGATAAGAGGGAAAGCAAAGCTCAGGATAGATGTTACGCCGCAGATTATGCAGACTACACAAACTGTAGCCATAGCAAGAACTGTTGTAACAGTTGTATGGATTGAACGTCCCATTGTCTGTGTGATAGAGAGGTTTACAAGGTCTTCAAGCTCCATTTTGTTGCCAAGGAGGTTTTCATTCTCTCTTATTCTATCGTAGATGATGATAGTAGCGTTGATAGAATATCCAAGAATAGTCAGCAGAACTGCCATAAAGTTTGCGTTGATGTCAAATCTGCATATTACAAAACAACCATATACCATGCACATATCGTGTGCAAGAGCAACTACTGAGAACACACCTGCTGAGATACCGCCTATCTTCTTAAATCTAAAGCCGATATAGATGATAGTGATGACCATTGCAAGAGCGCAGGCTGCAAGGCACTTGAAGAAGAAGTTCATACCACTTGAAGCCGCAACGTCGTTTGATTCATAAACTTCGATATTGTTATCAGGGAAGTCCTTTTCAAGGGCTGTTTTCAGGGTATTCTGCTTATCGTCGCTTATACCCTTTGTTGAAGAAAACTTTATTTCTACTGTTTTGCCTGCGTTTCCTGTGTTTTCGCCGAGCGTAACAGTACATTTATCACCGATACTGTTAGAAACGGTCTTTGAAACGTCAGAGGTCTTTATATCTCCCTCATATGTATAAGTCAGAACTGTACCGCCTTTGAACTCGATAGCGACATTAAGACCTATAACAAATGTAAGAATGATAAAAATTGCGATAAGTGCGCATGATATGGAATAGAATATTTTGCTGTGACCCACAACATTCAGGGTCTTTCTTTCTTTACTCATTTATTTCAGCACCTCCGTAAAGCTTACGTTTCTTAAAGCACTTGAACTTTGAGAGGGACGAAAGCATAAGTCTTGAGCAGAAGATACCGAATACGAAGTTCAGGAGGATACCTACAAGAAGAGTATATCCAAGTGAATAGATAGTACCTGCTGTGCTTGCGCCAAATACTGAGAATATAGGGCTGAGAAGTGTTCCGAAAACGCTGTCTGTAGGTCCGAACGCACCCATAAGGATAATTGCAACGAATACTACTGTGATATTTCCGTCAAACACGGCGCTCCATGCTCTCTTATAGCCAAGCTCGATAGCTCCGTTAAGGGTCTTGCCGTTGTTAAGCTCTTCCTTTATTCTCTCGGCTGTGATAACGTTAGCATCAACACCCATACCGATAGAAAGGATAATACCTGCGATGCCAGGGATAGTCAGTGTAAAGCTGTCGATATTTCCAAAGAAGCCTGTTATGCAGGCGATAGAGCCTATTACCTGACCTATAAGCGCGATAGAAGCAACAACGCCAGGCAGCTTATATACAGTGATGATATATGCAGCGATAACGATAAATGCGATAAGTCCTGCAAGCACCATGGCATTCTTTGCGCCCTCGCCGAGTGTTGGCGAAATGATGTTTGTGCTTGTTGTTTTAAGGTCAAATGGGATAGAACCTGCGTTTATCTTATCTGCAAGAGCTTTTGCGGAATCATATGTGAAGCTTCCCTCGATAACGCACTCGCCGTCAGTGATAGCTGAATTTACACTTGGAGCAGAGATGCACTTATCGTCCATCCAAATAGAGATAGAGCCGTTTCCAGCAAGCTCAGTTGTTGCGTCGGCAAAAGCTTTTTTACCGCTGTTGTTAAGAGTCAGGCTTACAACATACTTGATATTTCCTGTAGTTTCGTCCTGAGTCTGTCTTACCTCAGCCTTTTTAACGTCATTACCGGTAAGCACCTGCTCGCCTGTTTCTTCTGTACCCTTTCTGAACACAAGCTTTGCAGTTTCGCCAAGCTCAGAAACGGCAGCCTCAGGGTCAAAGCTTTCTTCGTTAGCCTGCCATGGGAATGACACCATTACCTTATTTTTCTTATAGTCTACATAGACCTCGCTGTCTGTAATGTTAAGGCTTACAAGTCTTTGCTCGATAACAGCCTTTGCAGCGTCCATTTCGTCTTTTGTGGCGTCATAATTATCGGCAGGCTCAAATGTTGCATTTACGCCGCCCTGAATATCGATACCCCAACGGATATCTTCAACACCCTTGATATAGCTTGTTTTTATATCCCCGTACTGAGTATGTATTCCTGCATAAGTAAGGTAACCGAATGCAATTATACACAAAAGCACGATAAAAAACACGGGTTTTTTGATTTTTCGCACCTTTAATCCTCCTGATAAATTTATTAAGCCAAAGGCTTTTCTGCTGTCAGGGCACAATACGCCCATAACGAACACATTCACCTTATAATTATAAAACGTTTGATACAAAATGTCAATAGTTTTTATGAAATTCGCACTGTTTATCAAGATAAAGGCAATATTGCATAAGAATTGTATACAAAGCCGCTAATCATGACTTGTGCGGTATCATCTAAAATATTATGTCTGAAATAAGTTCTCTCAAAGCCTGTTTTAAAGGGGCTTTGTCTTGACAAAATCACCTTTTAGTGATATTATTAAAAGGATAAATATTGCGGCGCAGAGGATATTTTGCGTCAGCTAAAAGGAGTATGTAAAATGATTGATATTAAGCTTATCCGTACAAACCCTGAGCTTGTCAAGGAAAACATCAAAAAGAAGTTTCAGGACGAAAAGCTCGTTCTTGTTGACGAGGTAGCTCAGTTTGACGAAGAATACAGAGCAGCTAAAACAAAGGCTGACGAGCTGAGAAATAAAAGAAAGGTAATGAGCAAGCAGATAGGCGGTCTTATGGCTAAGGGTCAGAAAGACGAAGCTGAGAAAGTCAAGGCTGAGGTTTCCGCTATCGGCACTGAGCTTGACGCTATGGCTGAAAAGGAAAAAGACCTTGAAGCTAAGATCCGTGAGAGAATGCTCGTTATCCCTAACATAATCGACCCAAGCGTTCCAATAGGCAAGGACGACAGCGAGAATGTAGAGATCGAAAAGTTCGGTGAGCCTGTTGTTCCTGATTATGAGATTCCATATCATGTTGACATTATGGAAAGCTTTAACGGCATTGATCTTGACAGTGCAAGAAGGACATCAGGAAACGGCTTCTATTATCTTATGGGCGACATTGCAAGACTTCATTCTGCAATTCTTTCTTATGCAAGAGATTTCATGATAGACAGAGGTTTCACATATTTCATTCCACCTTACATGATACGTTCAGATGTTGTTACAGGCGTAATGAGTTTTTCTGAAATGGAAGGCATGATGTACAAGATAGAGGGCGAGGATCTTTATCTTATCGGTACTTCTGAGCATTCAATGATAGGCAGATTTATAGACACTATTATCCCAGAGGGCGAGCTTCCAAAAACTCTCACAAGCTATTCGCCATGTTTCAGAAAAGAAGTTGGCGCACACGGCATCGAAGAGAGAGGCGTTTACAGAATACACCAGTTTGAGAAACAGGAAATGATAGTTGTCTGCAAACCAGAGGACAGCATGGCATGGTATGACAAGCTGTGGCAAAACTCTGTTGATTTCTTCCGTTCACTTGATATCCCTGTAAGAACACTTGAGTGCTGTTCAGGCGACCTTGCAGACCTTAAGGTAAAGAGCTGTGACGTTGAGGCATGGAGCCCAAGACAGAAGAAGTATTTTGAAGTTGGTTCATGCTCAAATCTTGGCGACGCACAGGCAAGACGTCTTGGCATAAGAATAAAGACAGAGGACGGCACAAAGTACTTCGCTCACACTCTTAACAACACAGTTGTTGCTCCTCCAAGAATGCTTATCGCATTCCTTGAGAACAATCTCAACGCTGACGGAACAGTTAATATCCCTGAGCCACTGAGAATGTACATGGGCGGCAAGGACAAGATAACAAAGTAATTTTGATATGCAAAAAGGTGAACGGTCATGTGCCGCTCACCTTTTTTTGTTGCCTGAAAATCATAATGACATAAAAAACGGACGGTTTGAAGCCGTCCGTTGAGAGTGTTGAAAAAGACCCGAACAAGCGAGACGTCGCATTTCTGTGAAATAGAAATGGAGCTGTTTCCCTACAACTTGCGTAAATACGCTGTTTGTATGTAGGGGCGAACAGCATTCGCCCGTTTTTTTCTGCTTTTACTCTTTATCTTTATTCTTCTGTGTCCTCATTCTCAGCGCTTTCAGTATTCTCTTCGATGACCTCAGCGTTTTCCTCAGCCTGAGCTTCGGCTATCTCTTCATCAGTAGCCTTTTCAACCTCTGCCGTTTCAGCATCGTCGTCATGCTCAGTTCTTGTGAATGAAACCACTCTGCCGTCCTCGCCGACTCTCATAAGTCTTACGCCACGGGAGTATCTGCTCATCATGCTGATATCGCAGGCTCTTATTCTGATAACAACGCCGTCTGTAGATATCATTATGATATCATCATTGTCATCAACGACCTTTATTCCGCATACGCCGCCGCTCTTATAGTTCATAAGACCATAGCCGCCTCTGTTCTGAACCTTATAAGATTCCAGCGGAACACGTCTGCCAAGACCATTTTCTGCAACAGTGAGAACGCTTGCGCCCTCTCTTACTCTTGCCATTGAAACAACATAGTCGCTGCCCCTGAGTTTTATAGCCTTTACGCCGTGGGCAACTCTTGACATCTCTCTTATATCGGTCTCTCTTATCCTGATAGCATAACCATTATGCGTTGCAACGATAACCTCATTGTCGCCAAAGGTCATTCTTACTCCTGCTATCTCGTCGCCCTCGTCAAGACCGATAGCGATAAGACCATTCTTTCTTACATTTCTGTAGGAAGTGAGAGGAGTTCTCTTTATCTTGCCGTTCTTTGTTACCATAACGATATACTTGCCCTCGTCAAAGTCGGCAGTTTTTATCATTGCGGCAATCTTCTCGCCCTCGCCGAGTTCAAGAAGATTTACGATATTCGTACCTCTTGAAGCCTTTGAACCCTCAGGAAGCTCATAGCATTTGAGCTTATACATTATGCCCTTATTTGAGATAAAGAGTATATTGTCATGTGAAGAACAGGTCTGAAGTTCGTCGATATAATCGTCCTCACGCTGTTTCATACCCGTTACGCCACGTCCGCCACGTTTCTGCGCCTTATACTCTGAAACAGGCATTCTCTTTATATATCCTGCGTTTGTATAAGTAACAACGCTTTCTTCAACAGGGATAAGGTCTTCGATATCAACTTCGCCGCTGACATTTTCGATCTGAGTTCTTCTCTCGTCACCGAACTTATCCTGAATAGCCTCGACTTCTTCAATGATGATATCAAGTATTCTCTGATGATTTGCAAGGATATCTTCAAGGTCGGCTATCTTGACTTCGATTTCAGCCAACTCGTCGATTATCTTCTGTCTTTCCATACCTGTCAGACGGCCAAGGGTCATATTTGCGATATGGTCAGCCTGAATATCCGTCAGACCAAAACGCTGATTAAGTCTTTGCTTAGCCTCAGGGATATTCTTTGAAGTTTTCATTATCTCGATAACTTCGTCGATATTATCAAGTGCGATAACAAGACCCTTTAAGATATGCTCTCTTTCCTTAGCCTTGTTAAGGTCGAACTTAGTTCTTCTTGTGATAACATCGACCTGAAAATCGATATACTGCTCAAGCATTTCCTTGAGGGTCAAAACCTTTGGTATACCATTTACAAGGGCAAGCATTATAACGCCTACAGTATCCTGAAGCTGTGTATAGCTGAACAGCTTGTTGAGAACTACCTGCGGATTAGCATCCTTTTTCAGCTCGATAACTATTCTCATTCCGTCCTTGCCGGACTCATCGTTGATATAATGTATTCCGTCGATACGCTTTTCTTTAACAAGGTCAGCTATAGACTCAACAAGTCTTGCCTTGTTTACCATGTAAGGTATCTCAGTGACGATAATGCAGTTTCTACCCTTTATCTCTTCGATAGAAGTCTTTGAACGCAGTGTTATCTTGCCTCGTCCTGTACCATAAGCCGCTCTGATACCCGATCTGCCCATGATGATACCGCCTGTAGGGAAGTCAGGACCCTTTATGCTCTGCATAAGCTCATCAAGTGTGCAATCAGGGTTTTTCATGACAGTTTTCATGCCCTCTATAACTTCATGGAGGTTATGTGGAGGGATATTCGTTGCCATGCCCACAGCGATACCTACTGAGCCGTTACAGAGAAGATTTGGAAATCTTGACGGCAATACTACAGGTTCTTTCAGTCTGTCATCATAGTTTGACTGAAAATCTACAGTTGTTTTGTTTATATCTGTCAGCATATTTACTGACATCTTAGCCATTTTAGCCTCAGTATAACGGTAGGCAGCCGGAGGGTCGCCGTCAACAGAACCGAAGTTTCCGTGACCGTCAACAAGAGGATATCTCATTGAGAACTTCTGTGCAAGTCTAACAAGTGCGTCATAAACTGATGCGTCGCCGTGAGGGTGATATTTACCAAGCACAGATCCAACTGTGTCGGCGCACTTTCTGTATGGCTGGTCAGGTGTAAGACCGTTTTCATACATGGTATATAAAATTCTTCTGTGAACAGGTTTAAGTCCGTCCCTTACATCAGGTAAGGCTCTGGATACAATTACCGCCATTGAATATTGAATGAAAGATTCTTTCATTATCGCTTCAACATCAGTGTCAATAACGTTATAATCGCTCACTTTATCCACTCCTTTTTAACCTTTCGGTTTACTTTGAAAAGAACATATCCTGTTCTTATTTATTATCTATCATTTCATAGTCGCTATCAAGCAGCTGTGAAAAAGTTTTTCTCAGGGTTTCCTGCTGCTGCTCGTTCATAACTCTTTTTGCAAGCACATAAATAGTTTCTTTTTTGAGTATTATAATAAACATCTCGTCATTTTCCAAAACGTTCAGTGAGATATCCTCAAAGTTAACTATTCTCGGCGGAACAGGGGTAAAGTCCTCCTCCTGCTTTTCCTCTTCTGTAGGCAGCGTCTCTATTTTGAAGCTGTCGTCATAAAGGGTGAAAACATACTTGTCGTCCTCCAAAGGTTTGAGCGCCTGCATAAGATATTTTCTTATTCTTCTGGTGTTATACCATGTAAGAACGATTATTGCAAGGCATATAAATGCCAGCACCCAGTTAAGATATCCCGAAGGATTTCTCACTATGGACACTATAAAAAGTGCCGCAACAACGCCAAAAGCCGCTGTTATCTTCCAGTTATGCGCATAAACGAATTTTTTCTGAAAGGCTAAAAAAGCTCTTTCCTCTTCCTCGTTTTTCACATCATACTCAAAGCTCAAAACAGGCTCTTTTTCAATCTGCGCTTCTTCTGCCTCGTCAGCGTTATCAACAACTTCCTCAGCCGTTTCAACAGCTTCTTCGGTCTTTACCTCTTCAAGCTCTGTTTCCTGATTTTTATTCTCGTTGTTATCCAAAGCAGTATCCTTTCTTTAAACGTCAAGATCCTTTACATACTCTGCATTTTTCTCTATAAATTCTTTTCTCGGTGCGACCTTATCGCCCATAAGAATGGTGAATATCTCGTCCGCCTTAACAGCGTCCTCCATTGTCACCTTTATCATAGTTCTTCTTTCAGGATCCATAGTGGTCTCCCAAAGCTGTTCAGGGTCCATTTCACCAAGACCTTTGTATCTCTGAACGTTTACTTTCAGATTGTTCTCGCCCGAAAGCTCAGCAATATACTGGTCTCTCTCAGCGTCTGAGAAAGCGTATCTGACCTGCTTGCCCCTTGCGACCTTGAAAAGCGGCGGCTGAGCAAGATAAATATGACCCTCCTCGATAAGAGGACGCATAAATCTAAAGAAGAATGTAAGCAGAAGCGTTCTGATATGAGAACCGTCCACATCGGCATCGGCCATGATGATAACTTTGCCGTAACGGAGCTTTGAAATGTCAAAGTCCTCGCCGATAGAAGTGCCAAGGGCTGTAACAACAGGCATAAGCTTTTCATTGCCGTATACCTTATCTATCCTAGCTTTTTCAACATTGAGCATTTTTCCCCACAAAGGAAGTATAGCCTGATATTTTCTATCTCTGCCTTCCTTTGCAGAACCGCCCGCAGAATCTCCCTCGACGATATAAATTTCGGTGAGTGAGGCATCTCTCTCGGAGCAGTCGGCAAGCTTGCCAGGCAGCGATGAAGATTCAAGAGCTGACTTTCTTCTTGTAAGCTCTCTTGCTTTCTTTGCCGCCTCTCTTGCTTTTTGTGCCTGAACGGACTTATCGAAAATAGCCTTTGCTACAGTAGGATTTTCCTCAAAATAGTTCATAAGTTTTTCGGTAACTATCTTGTCAACGAAAGGTCTTACCTCAGGATTGCCAAGTCTGCCCTTTGTCTGTCCCTCAAACTCGCAGTTTGTAAGCTTAACGGAAACTATAGCCGTCAGACCCTCTCTTACATCGTCGCCAAGAAGCTTATCGTCGTCTTTAAGATAACCAAACTTCTTGCCGTAGTTATTTATTACCTTTGTAAGAGCGTTTTTGAAGCCCGTTTCATGAGTACCGCCGTCAGGAGTATGGATATTATTAGCAAATGAAAGTATAAGGTCATTATAAGTATCGTTATACTGCAAAGCTATCTCGGCGAAAGTATCGCCCTCCATGCCGTTGACGTAGATAACCTCATCAGAAAGCGGGGTAACACCTCTTGTCTTGTGGATATGCTCCACGAACTGTCTTATACCGCCCTCATAATGGAGAGTTTCGCCCACAGGCTCGGCTTCATTTCTCTTATCAGTGAATACTATCTTTATTCCTGCGTTAAGGAATGCCTGTTCTCTAAGTCTTTTCAGCAGTGTTTCATAATCAAACACTGTTGTTTCCTGAAATATCTCAGGGTCAGGCTTAAAGAGAACGGAAGTGCCTGTTTTATCAGTATCGCCGATAATTTTCAGCAGCTCTGAATAATTACCTCTGTCAAATCTCTGAAAGTGGATATGTTTTCCGTCATAAACTGTAAGTTCAAGATATTCTGAGAGGGCGTTTACTACAGAAGCACCGACGCCGTGAAGTCCGCCTGCTACCTTATATCCGCCGCCGCCAAACTTTCCGCCTGCGTGGAGAATGGTATAAACTACCGTTGCGGCAGAGATCTTCTCCTTTGGGTGTATACCTGTAGGGATACCACGTCCGTTATCGGTAACTCTGATAATGTCCCCCGGAAGTATCTCTACTTCTATCTCAGTACAATATCCTGCCAATGCCTCGTCGATAGCGTTGTCAACTATCTCGTAGACAAGGTGGTGAAGTCCCTTTGGACCTGTCGATCCGATATACATACCAGGTCTTTTTCTTACCGCTTCAAGACCCTCCAGCACCTGTATCTGATTTTCATTATAATCATTCTGCTTATCCACCATGGATATTTCCTCGGTGTTCTGGATCTCGATCTCGTTGTTATTTTCCAAAAAATAACCCCCTCATCACTTGGTTTTTATCTTATCATCTTATATCTTTAATTCATCATTCAGGCTTTCTTTTGCTTCTTTTCAAAAGTGTGGCACAGCTCATCTGACTTATATACACAGTTTCCGTAAAGTCTTTATCAAGGCACACCACAAAGCTTTTAGGCATTTCATATGTGCAGTTCACAACACGTCTGTTTTTTGCCGCAAAATTAAGAAACTCCTTTGTGTTAGCCGACACAGAGGTGTTTTCGATATCAAAAATTCCTATGATATCTTTAGTATTGACTAAATAATCGTTGCCTAAATGCAGAAACATCACTTATTCTCCTGAACTATCATTCCGTTTTCTATATTGAATATCTTTCCATGACTTTTCTCGTCAAAAGGGATATTCCTGTCACAGCAGGTGATAAAGACCTGCATATCGTGTATTTTCGATATAACGAACTTCTGCCTTGAAAGATCAAGCTCGCTCAAAACATCATCAAGAAGTATGCACGGGCTGTCGTCTATCTCCTCTGCAAGTATATAAGCCTGTGAAAGCTTCAAAATAAGTGCAAGAGAGCGGTGCTGTCCCTGAGAAGCAAACTGTCTCACAGCTAGTCCGTTTATTTTTCCCGTAAGGTCGTCTCTATGGACGCCTTTTTGAGTAAATCCTGCTCTTATATCCTCCTCGAGATTATCTCGCAAGCAACTTAAATACTCCTCAGCCATTTCCCCTGCATAATCCATTCTGCCCTCAAGCTTTGAATACACAGTGGAATAATATTCAAGCTCCAGCTTTTCTCTGCCCTCTGATATCTCCTCATAAAGCTTTTTAGCAAACATATCAAGCTTTTTGGTATAATTATATCTTAAAAGCGATATATAAGCCCCAAGCTGAGCAAGCTGGATATCCCAAACTTCAAGCTCTTCTCTTTTTGATCTGCCGTAATAGATATTTTTCAGCAGGATATTTCTCTGATCTATAAGATCATCATATTTTGAGATAACAGAGCTGTAGGAATTTTTTATCTGTGACACTGAAAGGTCAAGAAACTGCCGTCTGTTTTCTGGAGAGCCTTTTGAAAGCTCCAGATCCTCAGGGGTAAAAATAACGCAGTCAAGGCTGCCGAAAAGCTTTGAGGGAGCTTTCAGCTTTACGCCGTTCAGAGTGACATTTTTTTCTCTCACATTTGGTCTTGCCATGGCAAAATGTATATCCTGACTGCGGAAGCTGTTTTTAAATGAGATGTCGATATTCATGACTTGTCCGTTTATATCTATCATTTCTCTGTCTTTTGTATTGCGAAAAGACCTCACTCCGCTGCAAAGCCATATGGCTTCAATAAGATTTGTTTTGCCCTGAGCGTTTTTTCCGCAGAAAATATTCATCTTTTCATGAGGATATATCTCGACTTTTTTGAGATTTTTAAATCCGTCTGCGGAAATTTTGGTTATCACCATTTTATTTTACCACTATCTCTGTAGCTATCTCATCTATCTGCACCTTATCACCGGGGCGTATCTTCTTTCCCCTCATTGTGCAGACCTCGCCGTTTACTTTTATTCTCTCCTCGAGGATAATTTCCTTGCCAATGCCGCCTGTTTCCACAGCGCCTGCATATTTAAGCAGAGAATCGAGTTTTATAAACTCCGATCTTATAGTCACATCTATCTGTTGATATTTCATATTCTTATTCCTTTGCAAGTCTTACAGGGAGAACGAGGTAAGTATAAGCGTCGCCCTCGCACGGAACTATCTTCATAGGCAGCAGACTTCCGCTCATCTGCAATTTTACCTTATCTTCCTTTATTACCTTAAGAGGGTCGAGAAGATATCTGCACTTGAAGCCTATCTCAATAACAGGACCTGCTATATCAGCCTTTATCTCGTCTGTTATCTTACCAACGCTTGTTGAGCAGTTTATTTTTATAGAATTATTCTCAAAATAGCATCTTGCAGGCGACGGAGT
Source organism: uncultured Ruminococcus sp. (assembly GCA_937898375.1). Lineage (GTDB taxonomy): Bacteria > Bacillota > Clostridia > Oscillospirales > Ruminococcaceae > Hominimerdicola. The sequence goes on along the minus strand of CALEJX010000375.1, from coordinate 1,508 downwards.
TCTGTCGCTTATAAGTATCATACTTCTTTCAAGAGCGGCAATAAGCTCTTTTCTGTCAACAATTACCTCTGTTGTGCAAGTAGTTGGTATAGCTGACTTATAAGGGTGGAACTCACCCTCGATAAGTCTTGAATAAACAAGATATCCGTTTACTTCAAATACCACATGATTTTTTGAGAGATAAATGGAAGCTGTTTCTTCGTCATTATCACCAAGAAGCGCTGCTATCTCAGAGAGAGTTTTTGCAGGCACAACGAATTTAAGGTTTCCGTCATACTTTATAGGTTCATATCTTACTGCAAGTCTGTAGCCGTCAAGGGCAACAAGAGTAAGAGTGCCGTTTTCGATCTCAAAAAGCTCGCCCTTAAGAACAGGCTTAAGGTCTGTAACAGCTACAGCGAACTTTGTCTGATTTATCATATCCTTAAGAACAGGCTGAGAAATAGTTATCTTGTTTTCTTCCTCTTTCTTAGGAAGTGCAGGATATTCCTCTGCTGATGTTGCAGGGATATTGAATGTAGTAACTCCTCCTGAGATAGTCACCTGAAGATTTTCAGAAACTTCTATAAGTATCTCCTCAGAAGGCATTTTTCTTATAACTTCTGCAAAAAGTCTTGCATTAAGTATAAATTCTCCCGAATCGTCGCTCTTTACAGGTATAACAGTTTTTATTCCTATTTCAAGGTCATAGCCTGTAAGCTCCAGCATTGAATTTTCAAGCTTGAATTTTATTCCCTCAAGAGATTTAAGTGCAGTACGTTCTGACACTGCTTTGGAAACATTTGTTACTGCTTCATAAAGAGAAGCATTGTTGCACAGAATTTTCATAGCAATTTCCTTTCTAAAAAAATTACATTTATCTGACTTTTATTTTTTCAACATATGTATTTCTCAATTTTATCTTTTTCACTCTGATAATATATAAATATATCAATACTAATTTAGTATTAGTAGTAGAGTGTGTTGAAATGGTTGAAAAGTGTCTCAAAGCCTTTTGCAGACCCACTTTGCTTTTCAAGTTTATTTTAACAGCACTTCAACTGTGTTTTCAAAAACTTTTTTCATGTTTGAAAAGTTGAAAAAATGTTTGTTGAATGTTTATTATTTTCGCAAAAAATGTTGAAACCTGAAAATCCATATTCATTTTTATAACAACATGGTTTAAACTTCATTGTGCAAAGTTTTGAAAAACATTCCGCAAAGCTTTATATATCCAAGCCCTGCAATTCAACAAAAATGTTGAAAACTATGTTGAAAATGTTGAAATAGTCCGTTTAATTGTCCTTGAGGTTTTTGATTATGTCATCAACAGTATCTTTCAGCTGTTTGTTCTCTTTGAGATTTTTAACAACGTCCTGATAGTGTATAGTCATAGTGGAATGGTTTTTATTAAGCACATTTCCTATCTGTATAAATGTCATGCCCTTTACGTCCTTGAAAATATAGATAGCTATTTTTCTTGCAAGTGACACGTTTGCACGCCTGTTAGTTGATCTGATATCGTCAGC
>CALEJX010000374.1 GCA_937898375.1 uncultured Ruminococcus sp. | reverse complement strand
GGATCTTTCAGATATCGACCTGTCAGACTATGACCTGAGCGCAAACGCATAATAGATAAAAAATTAAGAGGATCGCACTGAGCGGTCCTCTTTTTTTGTCAGCCGATAACACGATAGTTCTCGGCTGCTTCTTCTTTTTTCACATATTCGGTGACATTGAGAACTTCCACCTTGACTGGCTTCTGTCCCATATTTATTGTGATAATGTCGCCGACCTTCACGTCATATGACGCTCTTGCGATCTTGTCGTTCACAAGCACCTTGCCTGCGTCGCAAGCTTCGTTTGCAACGGTACGGCGCTTAATAAGTCTAGTGACTTTCAGGTATTTATCAAGCCGCATATTTTCCTCCTTTGTAGTAAAAAAGACCTAACCCGCAGGCTAGGTCTGAGTGGCATAAGCTTTAGATTACTTGTTTACAGCGTCCTTAAGAGCCTTTCCTGCCTTGAATGCAGGAACTTTCTTAGCTGCAACAGTGATCTGCTCCTTTGTACGAGGATTGATAGCTGTCTTTTCAGCTCTCTCTCTAACCTCGAATGTACCGAAACCTACCAGTGAGATCTTCTCGCCGTTAGCAAGTGTCTCAGATACTGAATCGATAACAGTTGCAAGTGCCTTCTCAGCGTCCTTCTTTGAATAATCGCCCTTTTCTGCGATAAGATTGATCAGTTCTGCCTTTGTCATTGTTTTTACCTCCAAATTATTTTTAACGAATAAAGTTATTCATTCATTTTGCTTTCGCCAATAAGCGTCAAGCTCATCTATGCTCAGGGCGGTCATATCCTGCCCGTTTTGCCTTACTGCATTTTCAGTTTTTTCAAACTTTTCGATGTAATTATTATTTGTGTCCGTAAGCACTTCTTCAGCGTCAAGGTCAAGCTTTCTTGCAAGGGAAGCGCAAGTGAACATTATCTCGCCAAGCTGTTTTGCGGCCTCGGTCTTATCGCTTTCAGTGATGTTTTCAAGAGCCTTTACAGCATTTTCAAGTGTGCTGATATCATGGGCATTGTCATACTCAAGACCTGCTCTTGCGGCACGTTTGCTTAACTTCTGCGCTCTCATAAGTGCAGGGAAGTTCTTTGGAACGCTTTTAAGGGTATCGGTATAAGTTTCCTGTCCCTTAGTTTCTTTTTTGATAGTGTCCCAATTTTTAAGCACCGTTTCAACGTTGTTGGCTTCTACGCTTCCAAAAACGTGCGGGTGTCTGATAATAAGCTTTTTACAGATATCGGTTATCACATCGTCAAGTCCGAAATTGTTGTTTTCGGTCTCGATAACTGTATGAAAAACCACCTGCAAAAGAACGTCGCCAAGTTCTTCTCTCATCATTTCAGGAGAGTCACAATCGATAGCTTCCATTACCTCATAGACTTCTTCCAGAAAATCTTTCTTGATAGATTTATGGGTCTGGACCTTATCCCACGGGCAGCCATTCTCGCTTCTGAGAATTACCACGATATCCGCAAGATCATTGATATCAAAGCTGTCTTTAGCAAGTAATTCCTTAATTTTATCGCTCATTACATCATTACCTTTCCAAAAGGGTGCTTATTAATAATAAACCATTTTGCTCAAAATTTCAAGGGTTTTGCGGATTTTTTTTTGAAAATATGTAATTTACAATATTTTTCGGCGTTTCGCACAATAAATACAAACAAAAAAAGTACATTATGCTACCAATTCCTATAGAAAAAAGGGTCACAAATCTATGATTTATTTGCAAATGGGCTATTTTCGTAAGCGTTTCGTGTGACAAAACAGCTGTCACACTACACATGAGAGCGGCGTAGGTAGGCTTTACGAAAATTTCGCTCACTTTGGGTCTGAGACCTGTCATTTTGCACACTGAGCGGACGGATAGGACGCATATGAAAATCTCGGAAACAAGAGTGGATATGGCTGCACCTGATATATTTATTATCGGCTGTCTTATAAGTATAATGTTCAGAAAAAGCTTGATAATTCCGCCTGTGAGCATAATTATTATGGCTTTATGTGGTCTGCCGAGGGTCTGAAGTATGGCGAAGCATGGGGTGGCTATGGCTAAGAATATGACAACTATGCCTAATATTGACATTGGAAGTATGCAGACTTGTATCTCTGTTTCACGGCTTCCGAAAAGAAAACGCAAGATAGGTTCTGACAAAACTGCTATGCCCATGCCTGCGGGTATGGCTATGATACTTGTGACAGTGAGCATTTTTGTAAGACCTGTCTGCATGGTTTTTTTATCGTTTTTGGCACAGCTTTCTGCCAGTGAGGGGAGAATGCTTTTGCCGAACATTGCGGTGAGAGTGGGAACAAGACCGAAAACTGTTACAGCAAGACCTGTGTATGAGCCGTAAATGAAGTTCGGGAGCATATCTGAGCTGAGTTTGTCAGAAAGCAGGCTGTCAAATCTGTGTGGGGAAGCTTTCATGGCGACCTTGATACATGGATTGACAGTGAGCATATCTATCATGTTCGCAAAGGTCATTATCACTGAGATAAGTGCGATTGGCAGACAGCAGGCGACAAGTTTTTTCGCTGTCACTCCTGTGGGGTCGGTTATGGTATCTCTTTGAAGCATTTGCTTTGTTACGCCGTCGCCTTTTATTTTGTCTGATATTAGGATATACAGGCAGGCGATTGCGGAGGCTATGGACGAGCCGAGGATAGCTGCGGCGGCGATAAAAGGAAGTGCGGCGGAGGCTGCCTGACGGGAATTATCATAGGCTATGCCGAATATCGTGCCTGTTTTATCGTACATATCTGAGATGTAATACATAAGTCCATAGGCGAATCCAAGACCGAGGATAAGCTTGAATAGTGTTTCGATCACTTCTGATACGGCTGTGGGTATCATATTCTGCAAGCCCTCGCAGTAGCCACGCTCCACTGACATAATGGTGCAGAAAATAATAGAGGGGGCAACGCACATGAGAGCGTATTTGGTACTTGGCTCGCCAATTATATGGCGTGACAGAAAGTCCGATGTGAGTATCATTACCGCAGCGGCGGCGGTGCTGACGACGGTGAAAAGTCCAAAAGCTGTACGCTTGGTATGCCGCATATTTGAAAAGCGTTCAAGGGCATAGTTTTCGGCAGTAAGGCGTGCCATGGTGGAGGGGATACCTGAGACGACTATGGCGAATATTGGTGTAAAGACGGAGAAAACCGAAGCGAAATATCCCATGCCTGTGCCGCCTAAAAGATTGGTGAGAGGTATTTTATAGAGAAGTCCCAGGATTTTCGTTATCAGTACCATTGCAAGCAATATTGCCGAGCCTTTTATAAAGCCTTGTCTTTTCATCTGTCAACCTGCTTTCTGACTTGTTTTTATATGATATTATGCTTTTATTGGGGCTTTTATTACGGTTTGTCCTCATATGCGGTGGATAGGCAGTTGTTAAAATTGCACAAAAATCAGTTTGCAGGGTATAAATGCGAAAAAAGTTTGCGTAAACCCTTTATTTTATGGGAGAAATGTGATATAATCATATTATGTATTTTTAAGAAAAAGAGGTAAAAAAGTTATGGATTATAAGTTTTCAGAAAAGGTTTCTCATTTGCAGGCTTCTGCTATCAGAGAGATACTTAAATTTACTGCTGACCCTGAGGTAATTTCATTTGCGGCAGGCAGCCCTGCGGCTGAGGCTTTCCCTGTGGACGAGCTTAACAGGATATCGGCTGACATATTCAAGAACGATCCGTTCGGCGCTTTGAAGTACAGCGTTACTGAGGGTTACACTCCCCTGAGAGATCTTCTTAAAAAAGAGCTTGAGAAGAAAGGCGAGTTTGACCCTGAGAGAGACGATCTTATCATCACAAGCGGCGCTCAGCAGGCTAACGAGCTTGCTTGTAAAGTTCTCTGCGACCCAGGCGACATTCTTTGCTGTGAAGCGCCAAGCTTTATCGGCTCACTTAATGCGTTCAAGTCTTACAACGTTGAGCTTAGAGGTATCACACTTCAGGAGGACGGCGTTGACCTGAAAGAGCTTGAAGAAGTTTTCGCTACAGGTAAGGTAAAGGTATTCTATATCATCTCTAATTTCCAGAACCCTACAGGTCTTACAACTTCTCTTGAAAAGAGAAAGGCTATCTACGAGCTGGCTAAGAAGTACAGCGTTATGATACTTGAAGATAACCCATACGGCGACCTGAGAATAAAGGGCGAGGCTATCCCGTCTATCAAGAGCATGGACAAGGACGGTCTTGTTATGTATTCAAGAACATTCTCGAAGATACTTGCTCCTGGTATCAGAGTGGGCTACATTTCCGCTCCAAAGGAGATAATCGGAAAGATAGTTGTCTGCAAGCAGGTGGCTGACGTACATACAAACATTTGGGCGCAGATGCTGGCTTACAACTTCATGAAAGACAACGATATCGAAGCACATCTTGCTTCACTGAGAGTGATTTACAAGCACAAGCTTGAACTTATGATAGAACAGATCGAGAAGAATTTCTCTTCAAAGATAAAGTTCACTAGACCTGAGGGCGGTCTGTTCATTTGGTGTACTCTTCCTGAGGGCAGTGACATGAATGGCTTCTGCAAGAAGGCTGTTGCTGAATACAAGGTAGCCGTTGTACCGGGCAACGCTTTCATGGTAAGCGAGTCTGATAAGACGTCTTCATTCAGAATGAACTTCTCAACTCCTACAGACGAGCAGATAATCGACGGTTGTGAGAAGCTTGGCAAGCTTTCTAAGGAAATGTTCGGCGATTAAGACAAAATGAAAAAAGTTCCTTTTACGCCTTTTCAGCTTGTGCTTACGGTGGTAAACACGGCGGCTCTTATGTTCTGCATGGGGTGTGATTGTTTTGTGCTGATAGTGGGCATGACGACAGGCAGAACAAAACCTTATGTGGTGGATCTTGTGCTAAGTCTGCTTGCTATGACGGTGTTTATTCTGCTTGTGTTTTCAGCAGGCAGGATAAATATTTTCAGCGATAAAGCTGACCCTGAGGGGGACACTGCCCCTGCGGTATCGGCTCTCAGGACGTATTTTTGTATCCTGCTTTTTGATATCTCAGGAGTGCTGGGTCTTATGCTTGCAGGAGCATTGGGAGCTGAGTGGGCTAAAAAAGCGATCATAATTTTTGCACCTGTCATTTTTGTGCTTGCGGCGGCGGTTTATTTTGTGTTGTCGGGCAGGATAGGTCTTGATGACTTTTCGGATAATGACGGGGAAGAATGATTTTACGAGGGGAGGTCTGTCATGAAAAGTGCTTTGAAAAAGGATACTGTCAGAGAGATAAGGCACTCCTTTGGCAGATTTCTCTCTATTTTTCTAATAGTTCTTCTTGGATGTGGATTTTTCTCAGGCATTAAAGCGACTATGCCTGATATGATAGACACGGCAGAGGAATATTTTAGCGATAACAGACTTATGGATATGAAGCTCATGTCGTCTATAGGCGTTAATTCTGAGGACGTTGAGGCTGTTAAAAAAGCTGACGACGTTCAGGGCGTTATGGCGGGATATTCTAAGGACGTTTTCTATTATCACGAAAATCAAAACCTTGTGCTGAAATTCATGTCCTTTAACAATGTTGTTGACGAGGACAGCCCTAATAACCTTGATAAGCCTGTTTTGCTAGAGGGCAGGCTGCCTGAGAAAAAGGGCGAGTGTGCAGTAGAGGTAAAAATGAGTTCGCCTGATACCTTTAAGGTGGGCGGCGAGATAAAGATAGACGAGCCTGACTCGTCTAAAAAGATAACTGATACTTTGGCGGCTGACACATACAAGATAGTTGGTATTGTGGCTTCACCGCTGTATATCGGTTATGAGCGTGATGCGACCACTGTGGGCAACGGAACTGTTGTGAGCAACGTTTTTGTGCCTGAGAGCGAGTTTGTGTGCGATTATTACACTGAGCTTTATGTGAAATTCAAGGGCACTGACGGGCTTGACCCGTTTTCGGACGAGTACAAGCAGGCTGTGAAAGACAAGAGCGTTCAGGCGGTGGAGTTTTTCAAGGACAGTGTGAACGCAAGGTTTGAAAAGCTTAGCAGTGATGCTCAGGACAGCATTGACGCCGCTCAAGATAAAGTTGATATTTTGAAACAGGCGCTTGCCTGTGACGAAAGTCAGCTCACGGAGCTTTTGGCGACGGCGCAGAAGTCGGTGGAAGAAGCTCAGGTGGCTTATGATAAGGCTGAACAGAGCGGGTCAAGTACAAAGTATCTTGCTAGGTCACAGCTTTTGAAAGCAAGGCAGCTTGAAGAAGTGGCAGGAAAGCTTCTCAAGGACAAAAAGTCAGGAAGCACAGCGGCTTTTGACGAATACAATGGTCAGCTTGCGGCGGCAGAAGATGAGATAGCTGGGGCAAAAAAAGAGCTTGAAGCAGTGAAAGCGCCTGCATTTTATCAGTATGACAGATTTGAGGCAAGCTCTGATTACAGTTCCTTTTATGGAGACGCTCAAAAAGTTGACTCTATCGCAAAGGTGTTCCCTGTGTTCTTTATCCTTGTGGCGGCGCTTGTGTGCCTGACCACCATGACAAGAATGGTAGAAGAGCAGAGAACGCAGATAGGCACCTACAAGGCTTTAGGCTACAGCAGCGCAAGGATAGCAGGAAAGTATCTTT
>CALEJX010000373.1 GCA_937898375.1 uncultured Ruminococcus sp. | reverse complement strand
CATAATCGCCACCCACGTTGTTTCGGATATCGAGTTCATCGCAAAAGAAGTCCTGCTTATGAAAAAGGGCGAGATAATCGACAGCGGTGTGCCCCATATCCTCTGCGAAAAGATAGACGGCAAGGTGTTCGAGATAACCGCCGACGAAAGTATGCTGGGCGAGATATCCGCAAAATACAAGGTGGGAAATATCTCAAAGGACGAGAAAAATATCTACGTCCGTGTTATCAGCGAACAGCCGCCGAGTTTCGAGTGTCGCCCTTGCAAGCCCGACCTTGAGGACCTCTACCTCTACTATTTCGATCAGGGGGCGAGCCAATGATCTTTAGAAACGAACTGATAAAAGCGTTCTGCAAGCGCACAACTATTGCAATTTTCGCCGTCCTGCTGCTCCTTAACGGAGTTTTGCTGTATATAAACGAAACAAAACAGACGCTTGAATATACCCCCGAACAGTATAAAGCCGCCTATCAGACTCTCGAGGGGCTTGACACTCACGCCGCTTTTGAGCGAATCTCGCAGAAAAAGACAGCGTTGAATAAGATGTTGGATTTATTTGTAAACAAAATTTAAGTCCATAAATGTACAAACAGCTTTTTGACGGTAAAGGTAGGGTGAGTCCGATGCAGCAATAAAATATAGAAATTCGTCACGAACAAGAATAATTCACAATCGTTAACAAAAAGAACTGGAGGAATAAAAATGACATATCAGGAGTTTGTAAATAAGTACAATGGAGTTGGAACTGACTACGATGGCGTTGCAGGTGTGCAGTGTGTTGATTTAATCAAGCTGTACTTAAATAAAGTGTTCGGTTTGAATCCAGGTGCTTGGGGAAATGCCTATGAGTACTATGCAAATTGGACTGCATATACGACTGAACTTCAGAAAAACTTTAATCGTATAGCGAATACACCTGATTTTATCCCTATAAAAGGTGACATTATGGTATGGAACACTAACGTAGGCGGAGGATACGGACACGTTGCGATCTGTACAGGTGAAGGTGATACATCGTATTTTTATAGTTATGAACAGAATTCAAATGGTCATAATGAACCGATGATGAAAATCAGACATAATTACACCAATGTTTATGGTGTTTTAAGAGCCAAGGATCAATCAAAAATCACGGGTTCAGGTGGTGGCAGCGGCACAACACCATTGACAATGGGAACTCTTTGGGTTGATAATGATATTTATATATTCAACCAGAATCTTAAGATATATAGCAGCACAAGTATGAGTACCCAAGTTGGAACGGTTAATAAAGGCGAACAAAGAAAGTTTGTGAGCTTTGTTATTAAGAATTCCAACACTTTTGGAAAAATGCAGGACGGCAACTACATTATCGTAAGCAATGGCGGTAATATTACCGTAAATGCTTATGGTACGGTTAATTGTGATGTTTTAAATGTGCGAAAATCCAGTAGCACGAGTTCAGCGATAGTTGGAACAGTTTCTTATGGTACGAAATTGTTGTTTACTAAGGAAAACAAAGATTGGGCATACGCTCCGAGTGTAGGCGGTTGGTTATATCTTGGATATATTAAAGGTTAAAATCGGAGAATGACCTCAAAAAACAGACACAAAACGCTTCCGACATTAATGCTGATAGCTGTCATCATTGTTATTCCTTTGATTCTCATAAGTAAATGTACAACGAAAAATAAAACAGAATCAGATAATGTTCAGGCTAATGTAACATCAACAGCATCCGCACTGAATTCGAGCGAAAGTCAAACGGAAATTGCTGATGATGATCAAGAAACGTATTTGTTTTTAGTCAATGACAATACTCCTTTTTACGCTCCGGACGAAAATGAAACGGTGCTTTTCGACTACGCAGACGGTAATATAGGCGGCTTATATACCGGCAGATATTCCAAAATATATCAAGGGTATATTGAGATAGATTATCGAGAGGATTACGTCTTGGTAAACGAGGGATATTCATGCGTTATTGATTGTACAAATATTATAAAGTTGGGCGTGATTTCTCAGCTTAACAGTATGGGAGTCGGCTATTCAGCCTGTGGTGTAGCATGTTTGTATATGCTTGCAAACAGCAAAAATATCGGAAGTGATGAATTTTTCAATTACGATAAACTGCTTGATTATTCAGAAGAGAACGGTTACGGTGATCAAGGTACATTGCTTGACACCGGCGGAGGAATGTCGGCTGAGAGTATACAAAAGCTGGCGAAAAATGCATATGGTATAGAGCTAAGCAATGCTTATGACAGTGACCAAAAACCATCGGACATAATCAAACAACTGATTGATTATGGTCATCAATGCATTGTATTGGTTAAACAACAAGACGGACAAATAATAACACAAAACGGGGTTAGCCATTTTGTGTTAATAACCGGATACATACAGTCAGGCGACGCAATATATTTTGTTTACGGAAACAGCTATTATACTGATAGTATATTATCAGGGCACACTCTGATGCTGGTCAGAGATGAATTATTAAATTCCTCGGTAAGTGCTCACCATGATGAACCAAATGCCATACTATACCCAACTCAATAAGTGTTTTTGAAGATTTATATCTTATAGTATACGCTTAAAATTCGGATTGGGTTTAGCTATGCAAAGCGGCTTTGTCTGTCAGAATTGTTCAGTAATAATATATAAATGGTTAAAGCTTGTAATGGGCACTATCTTACAGCTTTAACCATTTATTTTAGAAATAAACCCTAGATATCAATAAAGTTTTATAACTATCACCTTAATATAGTTTGAAATCATGGAGTATAACAAAAGCTTTTAAAGCCGAAAGTTATACTCCTTTTTCTTTATAGACCTTTTTGTTTTAAAAGCAGAAAGGTCTATTTTTATACCCATTCTAAAAAAACTGGCAATGCTTAATTGCCAAATACCCATAGCCTTCGTTTTGATTCAAACAAAAAAATCAAAACGGAGGAATAAAAAATGAGTAAAAATACAGTTCGTGTTTATGACACGATAACCAAGAAATATGTCGAGGTTGAAGTCACTGAAAATATTCGTACATATTACAACAGAACTCAGTGGAATATTGACGATAACGACAAGTCGTTCTACAAGCATGAGATACAGTTTTCGGCATTGAAGGGAAACATTGATGGAGAACTCGAAAATTTTCATGAATTACATACAGAAAATGATGCGGTAGAAAAGAGTGTGATACAAAATATAGAATTTGGTCGGCTGTATAAATGTCTGGATAAACTAACCGATGATGAACGAAGATTGATTGCTATGATATATTTTGAGAATAAAACAGAAGCTGAGTGCGCTTCCTTGCTGCATACCACTCAGCAAAATATACACAAAAAGAAACGTAGGATTTTATGCAAACTTAACAAACTTTTAAAATTGCAATAAAAAACGGTTGTTAAATACCAGACTTCTACCCCTATACAAGTGTAAGGAGAATAAAAGCTCCAAGTAACTTGACAATAGAATATCAACTCTGCAAGTACGTTGATCACACGGCCGGTATGAAATCTC
>CALEJX010000372.1 GCA_937898375.1 uncultured Ruminococcus sp. | reverse complement strand
TCTTCCAACTGTAAGGTGTCAATAAATGCCGTCGGCGAGATATTTCCCGGATTGAACAGGAAATGATGTGCAGGAATAGAAAACAGCGGCTTGGTGAACTCCTTTATCTCAGGCAGCAGAAAGTCCTCGATATTCTGACTTGCCAGAATAAACGAGGACTCTTTCTTACGCACACGTTTCATGCCGTTTCGGATATATTCAATTGCAGTCATGTTGGTCAAAAAGAGGTAGAGTTCGTCAACTGCCGCAACAGTATTTCCGCGCCCTAAAAGCTGATTGCCCATGTAGCTTAGAATGTTGAACAGCAGCGTATCTTTCAGCCGCTTGTTTGTATCCATAAGACCTTTTACTCCGAAACAGATAAACTCGCTGTCTTTGATGTTGGTGTGTCCATTGAAGTATTTGCTTTCCGCTCCTTTACACATACTGTGTAACCTCAGACAGATGTTCTGTAAAATTTCTTCGGTATAGAGATGTTTCTTCTCGTGATCGAATGCCATAAATTCCTTTTCTATGAGTTCGTATAGATCGCTCATAATCGGATAATCCTCGTTTTTCTGCGTACTGAAATCCGTGAAGTCATCAATACCGAATCTTGCATAGAGCTTCATCAGCATAATTTCTATTGTATCGACTTCGGCGTCACTAAAATCCTTGTACGCTCTGAAAAAGTCTTTGAGATAGCTGATGTGCTGACTAAGTCGGGTGACCTTGCGGAACGCTTCGGGCGAATCGGAATCCGCTCTGTCGCCGTCGCCCCATGCTTTCGGTTCAAGAGGATTGATCATATACTCACCCGACATCATATCAATATATGTTCCGCCAAGGTTATTGCACAGATCCTCATATTCGTGTTCAGGGTCTAAGCAAAGTATAGATTTGCCTGATTCACGTTGATTGCAAAGCAGCAGTTTCATAAGATAAGATTTGCCCTGACCGCTGTTGCCAAGTATCAAAATGTTCGAGTTAGTTTTGTCCTCGGTTCGCTTGTCAAAGTCAACAAGAATGTTAGTTCCAAACTTGTCACGGCCAATATATATGCCTTTTTCGTCAGTCTTGCCTGAATAGTTCAGCGGATAAAGATCAGCCACAGAGCTGGCAGGAAGAACACGTTCAAACTGACTTGCGAATACGTTATTGCCCGCAGGATGAACAGACAAGAATCCCTCTTTCTGCCGCAAAAGCAAACGGTCAACAGATATTTTGGAACGTGTCAGCTCCATTTGGATATCGGCCTGCAGTTCTTTCAGCTTGTCCTCAGTACTTGCTTTTAGCTCGATAAACACGGCTGTATGCAGGAGCGGCTCTTTGTTCCTTCTAAGCTCCGACAGCAGTTCAACCACATCATCAATGTTGTTCTGAGCCTTTATGCTTTCGTTGACGTCATTTGTGGTGGTCATCATATGGTTCTTACGCATTGCCTGCTGCACGATCTTTCGCTGTTCTGCGGCGGTAACAAGTCTGTCATATATCCTCTGCGTAACGCCGTTTCTGTCGGCAAGGTGTGCGAGGATAGCCGTTTCCTCCGTACTCGGCGGATACTCCGTCACCGCCCAGCAGGACTTGTAGAAGTTTCCGCAGATGTAGTGGTCGGTGTAAAAGCGGATTACGCCCGGCATGGTGCGGTCGAAAAAGTCCTTTGTGTCGATAATCTCAAGCTGTTCTTCTGACAGTTCTTTTTTCTTTTGCTTTCTATTCTTCATCTGTTTTTCCCTCCAAATCAAATTCCGTTTCTCCCTCAATATCGGGGATATCATCTCCTGAAATACTTGTTCCGAAGTACAAAGCCAGCATACGTTTGATCTCAGGCTTAGTCATTCTCCTAGCCGCAAAACCGTGCTCCGATATTGCCTTATCCACACGATTCAGCGTACTGAATATCTGCTCGTCCTTTTCACGTCTGAAACGCACCGCAAACATAAACTGTCTTGCCGTGGACATCTCAACTTGTATCTCGTCAAGAAAATCATAGTCAGCTTGCAGCAGTTTTCTGACTGCCTCGTTCTGCTCTTTTTCAAGCCTTTTCCTGAGATGATTTTTATTGCTGTCAAAACACTCGCAGGAGTCCAATGCCAGTATTTCAAGGTCAGGTATGGTACTCAATAACATCATAAGATGATGTGTTTTTACGTCGATATTAGCTGCTGACAGCACGGAAATATTAGTAGGTTCTACGCTGAAAAACGCAAGCTCGGCTTTGTAGGTTTTTACGCCGAAACGAGTAAAGCGTTCAAGACCGATAAGACCCTGAACGCTGTTTTTGTTCTTTGTCATTTAAAATTTCCTCCATAAATACAATTGCTGCGAAGTCAGAAAAAACTTCACAGCGTTAAAAATATAGTCCATTATCGACATTTCATCTGCTCTTACAGTCACAAAAGCATAGCAGGCTGTGACTGCAAAGGGGGTAATGTTCCAAAGATTCACAAGCACTATCACAGACAGTACTATCCCTGCACAGATAATGATAAAATCACGGACGTTCCAGAACCACAGTTTGACGTTAGCTTTTAGGTTTTCGGGGTAGATGTAGGTTTTCATTTTGCTCCTCCTTTCAGCATTCCAATAGCCTTAGCACCCATAGAAACAGTATGGCTAACAGACATCATATTGACCCTCACACTAGTATCCAATCCATACATCTGAGCTATCCTCGGCACTTCAGTAGCTGACAGGCAAATGCCCACTGCAATAAGAGGGTGCTGAGTGTAAGTCAGCAATCCTAGATAAAGTATCACAGTCTGCAAAAAGGCTGTAAGACAGGTCGCTATCACTTGTTTGCACCAGCTGTAAAATCCGTCGGTGTACCCTCTGGGAACTCCGAACAGATACAGACTTCCCACAGCTATCTGACAGAGCATTATGCCGCCTCGCTTGATGTTCGCAAACACGACCTTTACCGTGCAGTAACCGAAAAGTATGATAAAAAACAGGCTGAAAAGTGAAACGTCAGATGCAAGAACATACAGCACAGAGAGCCCCGAATCGGCTATGGTGCTGTATGTGTCAGACAAAAACACCCCAAGCAGATCGTAGGAAAATGAACCCTGCAAAGCTATGCACAGCTCGTAAAGCCGCTGTGGGACTACCGCAAAAAGAGTCGCCGCCATAAACCCTTTTATCACATTCACACAGGTCTGCCTGATGTTAGCCGCTCCCGACTCGTATGCCATAGCAGTGTCAAAAACCGCCATGACAAGACCGCAGACAAACAGCATCCAACCGAGAGCCTGAAACAGACTGACAAAGATCCTCACCCAGGCAAGAGAGAACAGATCGGTCGCCGACTGATCTATGAACATAAAAAGCTCTGCCACCGCACCGTAGACCTTGTTGAAAAGCCACTCGAACATAATGTCCCACACAGCGTCGGATATTGCGTCTACCGCTCCGCCTATGGTGCTGTCCCACAGGCTTGATATCCCGTCGCCTATCCAGTCGATAGCGTCAGATATCCAATCAAACAAGCTTATCACCTCGTTTCTCAGGTTGATTTGTTTTAGTTATCTCACCCTTTATTCGATACAGCGAACTTCTCCGACCGCCTTGTGGATGATAACGTGGAAACCGCTCTAATAAATCACGCTTTTCTAATTCGTTAAATGCCCGAAACACCGTGCAAGTTGACAGGCTTAGATCCTCTGCAATTCGACCTACGGAGGGATAGCATTCGCCGTTTTTGTCAGCTCGTCCGCACAGATAGCAGTAAACCGATACCGCTTTGTGCGACAAGCCTAAATCGTAAATTCTTCTCGGTAATATCAATATACATCAACTCCTGTTCGTTTTTACATTAGTTTTCTTTTTTGGCGGTTCATCTTCAAAGTCTTCATCTTCTTCGACAATTTCAAATTCCGTTGGAGAAATCACTTTTTTCTTCTGCGGATATTTTATCTCCACATCACGGATAAGTTCTCCACACTCCTTGTAAGAAACCGCCCTTGCAGTCTTATCCGGCAAACGGTACTCGTCCTCAAATTTTATGCCCCATTTGAAGAACAGCTTTAGCTTACTTATCATTGGGTGAGTTCCCGTTTTCATAACAATAAACTGACCTTTGGGCATAGACTTTAATTCATCCACAGTCATCAACGGTCTGCCTATCATCTGCAGCGATTGGGATTTATCCCTGCCGTGCGAAACAGAACCGCTTAACACTGTCTGTTCGCCGAGGGATTTTGACAGAACCTCCGCACTCTGACTGTTTGGGGCAAAACCGCCGAAAACCGTGAGCTGGGTGTTGTCCGTAATGATCTCCATACCCTGTTTTCCGTAATTCTGTTCAAGCTGTGCAAAGGACTGAATTACCGCAATAATACTAATTTTTCGGCTTCTGCCTGCGGAGAACATAGCCTCCATACCCTCAATTTTAGGGAAAGTTCCCAGTTCGTCACAATAGAACATTACACGGTTCGGAAGTGCGCCGCCATGCTCATCGGCTATAACTAAAATTTCACGGTATAACTGTTGAATTAAAAGCGATACCATAAAATATTTGCTCGTATCTTCTTCGGGGAGAACAATAAAAATAGCTGATTTTTCATTGCAGAATTTCTCGGCGTCCACGGCTGTTCCGAAACAGAGCATTTGCTCCATTTCCGTATCAAGAAAGCTGTTAAGCCTTGAAAGAGCAGTTGACATAACGGACATCATAGACTGATCCGATGAATTAAGTGCCGCACCCGCAAGCCATTTCGCTTTATGCTCTGAGGGAAGCTTGTCCATAAGTTTTGAAAAATACATCTTAGGCTTTGCTTTCGGCGCAGGCTGATACTTTGCTAAAAGATCTTGTATCAGCTTGAAAACCGATACAATATGACGTTCGTTTTTGTCGCCAAACTCCGCTAAAAGCAGGATAACCGAGGCGAGCAGACCCTCTGCCGCGTCGTAAAAAAAGGCGTTTTGCCCATAGCTTGAGCTGTCACCGCCGCCGATATTGATTATTGTTTTAGCTGTGATTTTTGCATATTTTTCTGCCTTTGCTTTCGCTGAAAGGTTGGTTTTATCGGATAGATAAATGTCCATGTATTTGTTGACAAGATGCAGAATATTGTTCTCGTCACTCCTTGTCGGGTTTCTCAGGTCGAGAACGGAAACATTGTAGCCGTAGTATATGCTTGCGATAGTGCCGTAATTTCGCGCCACATCTCCCTTTGTATCAGTACTGATAAACGACATTCCGCTTGCACAGGCAA
>CALEJX010000371.1 GCA_937898375.1 uncultured Ruminococcus sp. | reverse complement strand
AAGAACATGGGTGATTACATCGACCTCGTGTCCGCCAAGAATGGCTCGAAGCTTAAAGTGAAAAGCAGCTCTGTTATCATAACTCAGAAGCTTGCAAAGCTTCTTGACCTGAAAACGGGCGACACTGTAACGGTGAAGCTTAGCGGTCATGAGGAGAAAAGTTTCAAGATAGGCGGGGTAAGCAAAAACTATGCTTTGCACTATATTTACATCACTCCTGATGATTTTGAGAGCGTATACAGTGAGAAGCCTGTTTATAATCTTTCTTTTGTTGACCTTAAGAAAGATACCGACGAAAACTCTTTCAAAGAACAGCTTATTGCAAATGACGAGTTTTACGGAATAAGCTTCAAGACGGATTCAAGCAGAGGTTTCCTTAATTCTGTGGACAGCCTTGACGCTATAGTTATTTTGCTTATCGTTTGCGCAGGCGGCTTAGCTTTTGTGGTGCTTTACAATTTGGCGAACATAAACATAACCGAGCGTGTTCGTGAGATAGCGACAATAAAAGTGCTTGGCTTTTATGACGGCGAGACTTCGGCATATATTTACAGAGAAAATCTTATTTCGACGCTGGTGGGCATAATAGTGGGTCTTGTGGCAGGAAAGATACTGCACTATTTTGTGGTGATAACTTCTGAAGTGGATCTTGTGCTGTTCAACAGACAGCTTGTTTGGTGGGCGTATGTGCTTGGAGCATTGCTCACGCTGGCGTTTGCATTTATAGTAAATTTGGTTCTCCATTTCAAGCTTAAAAAGATAGATATGGTAGAATCTTTAAAATCAGTAGAATAGACGGAGGTATTGTTATGGATATTTTTGAAGAAAACTGCGGTACTGAAAATAACTGCACAGTAAGCTATTTTTGGAAAGGTCTTGCGCTTTTTCTCCTTGGCGTTATAATCGGTCTGGTTGTTTCACCTGTTAAAAAGGGTGTTACTATTGGCTGTAACAACAAGATAAGCAAAGGTGGCTGTAACGATCATTTTGACCCTGACGAGTTTTATGATGATTATGACTTTGACGATGATGATGACGGCTATGACGATCTTGATGATGACGGCGTAAAATTTTAACGAAAGGCGAATATTGATATGAAACTTGGCATGGTAGGACTTCCTAACGTAGGAAAATCAACACTTTTTAATGCACTCACAAATGCGGGTGCTGAATCTGCAAACTATCCGTTCTGCACGATCGAACCGAATGTGGGCATTGTTTCGGTGCCTGATGAAAGACTTGACAAGCTGGCTGAGATGTATCACCCTGTAAAATTTACTCCTGCGACACTTGAATTTGTTGACATTGCAGGTCTTGTAAAGGGTGCTTCAAAGGGTGAGGGACTTGGCAACAAGTTTCTTTCAAACATAAGAGAGGTGGACGCTATCGTCCACGTTGTTAGATGTTTTGACGACCCTAACATCATTCACGTTGATGGCTCTATCAATCCTCGCAGAGATATTGAAACTATCGACTTGGAGCTTATCTTCTCTGACGTTGAGCTTATCGAGAGAAAGCTTGACAGGACTAAAAAGGCAATGAAAGGCGACAAGTCTCTTGCTTCTGCTGTAGAGTTTCTTGAAAAACTTAAAGAGG
>CALEJX010000370.1 GCA_937898375.1 uncultured Ruminococcus sp. | reverse complement strand
TAAATCTTCTCCTTTAATATACAAATTCATTTAACAATTATGTGAAAAGTGTTGAAAACTTATACCACTATTTATCCTCTTTTTCTTCTAATTTGTGTATAATAGCCAAATCTTTTTCCGTCAGCGGACTTCTTTCCAACAGCTCAGGACGCTTTAGATAGGTGGCTTTTACAGCCTCCTCACGGCGCCATTTTGCTATCTCAGCATGGTTGCCCGACAGCAAAACCTTTGGCACTTCCCTGCCATGCCAAACCTCAGGACGTGTGTATTGAGGATATTCCAACAGACCATTATAATGGCTCTCGTCCTCATAGCAATCCGCTTGAGAAAGCGTTCCTTCCAACATTCTTACAACGCAGTCCACCAACACAAGTGCAGGAAGCTCTCCGCCAGTAAGCACATAATCTCCCACGGAAATTTCTTCATCAACTATCTCGTCGATGACCCTGCTGTCCACACCCTCATAGTGACCGCATAATATAAATATGCTGTCAAGCTGAGAAAGTTCCTTTGCCCTCTTTTGTGTCAGCGTCTTGCCCTGTGGGGACATATAGATAACGTGGGGCTTAGCCTTTCCCTCTGTTACTGACTTGTAGCAGTTGTAAATAGGCTCGCACTGCATAAGCATACCCTGTCTTTCACTGTAAGGGGTATCGTCTACCCTGCGGTGCTTGTCCTGAGTGTAGTCTCTGATATTATGGCACGTTACCATGAAAATATTCTTCGCCCTCGCCCTGCCTACTACGCTTTCAGAAAGATAGTTTTCAAGCATTTCAGGAAAAAGCGTTGCAATATCTATGTTCAAATCAATTCCTCCATATCATGTCAAAAGGCTGGTAAGCCCAGTTTTCCTCAGCGCTGTTCAATTTCTCCTGCACAGAGCCGCCGCTCTTTTCATAGTATCCTATGCCCTGCACAACGCCGATAGTCACAACAATAATGATTATTATCACCACAAGCAAGCTCCACAAAGCCGACCTGCGTTTCTTCGGCTTGTTTCCCTCGTTATTATAGTATACTCTCAGACTTGTGAGCATATTGTCAAGCTCCATAAAGCTCAGCCCCTCGCCCTCATAGGTGTTGGCAAGCCTGTTGAAACCGCTCTCTTTTCTGAGCCTTTTTATTAGCCACTTCTCCTCAGCCCTAGGACTTCTCAGCCGTGGGCTTTCGTCTATGTACGCCGTAAAAACTCTCTCGATACATTTAAGCGACTTTTCACGGCTGTTCATCTTTGGAAATATCAGGCTGAACATTCCGTCAGAATACTCCCTAGCAAGCCTTTCCAAGTCCTCGTATTTGCAGAACTTCATCAGTCAAAAAGCCCCTCCAGCGGAGTTATCTTCATAATACCGCCCTCAATATCAGTTTCAGCCACTACCTCAGGTATGGCAGGGATAAGCTTTACGTTTCCCTTTTCGTCAGTGATGTGGTAAACGTCATTTGCACCTGTTTGACTTACGTCTGTTATCTTGCCGTAGCTTTCACCGCTGTCAGCGTCCAAGACCTCAAGACCGATAAGGTCCTGAATGAAGTAACAGCCCTCCTCAAGCTCCACATCATCACGGTCGATATAAAGCACTCTGTTACGAAGCTTCTGAGCGTCCTCCACAGTGTCAACGCCCTTGACTTTCATTACAACGATATTCTTTGCAACTCTCGAGCGCTCTATCTCCACAGGAGTGCCGCTCTTATAATATAGTGTGTCAAATCCGCAGAGAAATTCAGGTCCGTCACACCATGGCTGCACTTTTATCTCGCCCTTTATGCCAAACACCGATACTATCTTTCCCGCTTCAAGATATTTTTTCACGTCCATTTTGATTACCTCCCGATAACAATTTTTACAGCTTTCTTTTTATAGATTGTAACATATTTTTTCACCCTTTGCAACGCTTCAACTGCGCTGTTATGCACATAGCTCAGGATATTTACAAAAAGTTTATTAATTACAATTTGGTTACTCAAAACGAACTTTGCACCCCTCTTTTGTACAAAATCACCATTAAAACTTGTGATTTAACAAAAAATTCACACATAGAGGAGCAAAATGTGTTACAATTTGTAATATATCAGACCGCAGACCAGTGCTTGAAACTGCGGTATAAAAGTTTTTTTGCATATTTTCACTATAAAACACTTGCAAAACATATCGTTTTTTGTTATAATAACAATGTGCAGACATCTGCCCTTATGGGGTAATTATGCCCATGGCAGAACTTAGGTCGAAAATTTTTGCAAGTAGAGGGGAATAACTTATGTCAAACAGATTATTTCAGAGCGTTGTTCATCAGATGCGTGACACTATCGACTGCGTCATAGGCGTAATAGATGAGAACGCAACTATCATTGCCTGCTCTGAGCTTTCACAGGTCGGAACGACTAACGAATTTGTTTCGTTAGATCTGGGCGATTCACACGACATTTTTGTTAGAGACGGTTATACCTATAAGCCATTCGGTGCTCATATGAAACCTGACTATGCTGTTTTCGTTGAGGGAACAGACGAGGTGGCTGCAAAGTATGCGAGCATACTTGCCATTACTCTTTCCAGCATAAAGCAGTATTATGACGAAAAATACGACAGAAACAATTTCATCAAGAACGTAGTGCTTGACAACGTGCTGCCGGGCGACGTTCATGTTAAGGCGAGAGAGCTGCATTTCAGCGCTGACATTTCAAGAGTAGTGCTGCTTATCAGGATACTCTCCACAAACGACGTTTCAGCTTATGACGTTATCCAAAACCTTTTCCCTGACAAGTCTAAGGACTTCGTTTTCAACATCACTGAGAGCGATATCGTGCTCGTTAAGGAAGTGGCAAATGGTGTTGAGTCAAAGGATCTTGAGAAGCTGGCACGTTCTATTTCCGATACCCTTTCAAGTGAGTTCTATACAAGGGTCACTGTTGGTATAGGAACAGTAGTCGAGGGCGTAAAGGATCTGGCCAGAAGCTTCAAGGAAGCTCAGATAGCTCTCGAGGTGGGAAAGGTGTTCGAT
>CALEJX010000369.1 GCA_937898375.1 uncultured Ruminococcus sp. | reverse complement strand
GATAGCCGAGATAGTGGAAAGCACAGGCAGAGAGCTTGCCTCCGCCCTTGGCATAGACGATCTTTCAAAGGCGGCGAAAGCTCCGTCAGTGGAAATGATAATGACCTCCCTGAACAAAAACGTAACACGTTCTGTAATGGGCGTTCAGCTTTTCGGCACAAGCGAAACTTTCCCTCCTGCCACAATGTCAGTTTTCAGCCTTATCCTTAAAAAGAAAAAGCAAACTGATATAATTGATATCGCCCTTGAAAACTATGACGATATAAGAAATAATATCGTCAAGGATATAAAAACAGTTTATCGTGACCTTGAAACAAAGGCAGCCGCAAGGCTCGACAGCCTTTATCAGTATCAGGTGGAAATGGGCAGAGAAGCTCTCAATCAGGCTCAGCAGCTCATGACAGTTTATGATAATGACGAGATAAGGCAGACCCTTGTGGAAGCAAAGCAAATGCTTGCCGAGCCGCAGAGGATTTTGGCAGAGTGTGCATTATAAAAAATAAAAACGTCCCATTAAGTTGGGGCGTTTTTTTTGATAATGGCGTAAATACGCCTATTTTGTGTAGGGGCGAACAGTGTTCGCCCGCTTTTTGATAAAAATAAAACAGGCTGTTGTTGCAGCCTGTTGGGAACGTCAAAAAAAGTATCAAATCGACGGGCGACCTCAGGTCGCCCCTACATATGAACAGCGTTCTATATGCAGTAAATTATTTATCTTTGTATTGCTCAACATTGTTTTCTATCTTGTCAACAGAGTTCCTCTCCGTTATGTCAACACGGTAGTTGTATTGAGCGTCCTTTGTGACAGTGTTTTCCGTGAAGTATTCAAGTCCGCCGTCTTTGTCGAAAAAGTAGGTGGTGGAAAAGCCCGTCGTGCCTATGTCCTCAGCGTCCTTTCCAAGCTTTGAAACGTCATAAACATACGTCACAGTAACAGAGCCGTCATCGCCGATAATGTCGGAAACAGACTCAACAGCTTTCGGCGCAAACATAAGCATACCCTCATCAGCCTGTGGGTGCTTAGACTTTCTTGTGTACTTTGAAAAGTTCTTATCGCCCTTTACAACATGGGAGTATTCTCCGTTGTCATAAGTGTAGCTCTCAATGCCGTTGTTATACTGAGCGTATTCCTTGCCGCCGTTCTTGCCATAGTAAGAATAGGTCAAAACGTCCTTTTCATCATACTTGAAAGTGAACTCCTGCTCGATATCGCCAGTGTCCTCGTTGGTTATAACGACCTTTGCGGAGTCAAGCGCCGCATAGTCCTCCCTTGCCTGATAAACCAGCGTGTCATGCTTAAGCTCAGGCGTGCCGCAGGAAGAACAGAAAAGGCAGACAGCCGCTGTCAGGGCTGCTGCCGCTGTTTTCAGAAATCTCATTAAATTTTACTCTCCTTAAAGCCCCTTGCAGGTCTTTGAGAACACTATAAGCGCCGCAGCGATAGTGAATATCTGCGAGATAGTGGCATGGATCATAAGACCTATATTGAATTTTATCACATACAGGTCTATAGCAAAGCTTTCAACGCCTACATTTTTTCCCCATGCAAGCCAGCCAACATAATCCTTGCCCTCACAGACGTAAGCTATGAACGCACCAAGTATTATTCCCGCCAGCATGAAAAATATAAACGCAAAAGTCTTTTTGAAATTCTTCATGACTGAATATCCTCTGTTTTATGTATCAGTATCTATTTTCTTCTTGACGGTGATTTTCTCTTGTTGTCAATGACCTTTTTAAGATCAGAAAATCTCTCCTCGCTTGACGCCTTGAACTTGCTGAGCATATCCTCAAAATCAGCGTTTCCCGAATTGCTGTCAGCATTGTATACCGGCGGCGGATTTTTAGCGAAATCCTGAGGTGCTCTGTCTCTGTTGTGATCTCTGTTGTAGTCGTTTCTAGGTCTGCCCTGAGAATTGCCTCCCTGACGGTTGAAATTTCTCTGACCGCCGTTAGGTCTGCCCTCTCTGCCGCCCTGATGACCATTCTCTCTTGGCTTTCTCTGGGGCGCAGGCTGAGCTTTTTTGATAGAAAGCGATATCTTTCCGTCGTCGCCCAAATTAAGCACCTTTACCTTAACGGTCTGACCCTCAGTAAGATGATCCTTTATCTCGTTTACAAATGTGTTCGCAACCTCCGAGATGTGGACCATTCCTGTTGTATCCTTGTCAAGA
>CALEJX010000368.1 GCA_937898375.1 uncultured Ruminococcus sp. | reverse complement strand
TGGAAGGCTGGAGTTCTACCACTGAACTACACCCGCATACTGCCTGACTAGGCGCTTCGTGTGGTCTCTCAAGCTTACCGCTCAATCAACGATATTTATTATACCACTACAAGAGCCTTTTGTCAAGCACTTTTTTACATTTTTTTCGTCGAAATTCAACTTTGTGCAACTTTACTTATTTGCTCTTCTTATGTTGTCTCATTTTATTCACTATAACATCTTTGAACAAGAAGCCTACTACTGCCGCCACAAGAGCCACTCCAAGCACCACAAGCACCACTGTGAAGTTGCCGCTTTTTACGTTGCTGCCCAAAACGGTGGAGAGCATTATTGCAGGTAATCTGCAGGGCATCACATAGTAGAAAAAGTCCTTTTTGCTTATGGGGGTCAAGGGGACGATATAGGAGATAACGTCCTTTGGTATGCCAGGTATGAGGTAGAGGATTATAAGGATAACTGTGAGCTTTTTCTCGTTTTGCAGGAACTTGAATTTTTTTAGCTGTTTCTCGTCAACGAAAGCTTCGACTATTGGTCTGCCGAATTTTTTCACAAGTACGAATATCGCCATTGTGCCTAAGAGCGTACCTAAGAAGGACAGCAGTCCGCCCCAGAACCAGCCGAACAGCACGCCGCCCACCACTTGTATAGGCGGTATGACCGCTATGACCACTTGCAGGGCTTGTATGAAAGTGAAGATAAGCACGCCCACAAAGCCGCTGTATTTATCCAGCTTATGCTCCAGCGCTGTCATACCGCCGTCGCTGTAGAGCGCTTTCACAAGGGGGATACACGCCACTGTGGCTATGAGTATGACCGCTATTATTGCAACAAGGCTTATTATCTGTATTTTTTTCTTATGCCTTGCAGTTTGTATTTTTGCCTCGTCTAATATTTCTTTCTCTTGTTCTTCGTTCATAAAACGTCACCGTCATTTTCTTCTGAGTATTTTTTTACGAAACCAATTTATATACATATCCGTCAGCTGTGTGAGAGCATAGTCATAGATAAAGAAAAACAGGTTTGCCGCCGCCCACAGGACAAGCACGGCATATTTGCCGAACATCTCCATGCCCTCGAGCATATCAACTGAGGTGAAAATATACTGAAATGCAAGGAAGAAGATGATTATGGCTACGTTGAACACAGCAAGCTTTATTATCCACACAAGCAGGCGGTTTTTCTTTTGGTCAAGATAATATTTAAGTATTGGATAATACCCCATGAACAGTATGAAAAGCAGGGTGGCTTCGTAATTGGGGGTCACGAAAATGCTTAGCAGGCTCACTGCGCAATAGGTGGCTATCGCCCAGTTTTTGTTGACCTCCACTATCATCACCACCATCATAAAACCTGCGAACGTGGGGATAGTATAATCGAGCATGGGCAGGAAGCCGCTCGAAAACATCATAAGCAGGCAGACGGCGGAACATATGCCGCCAAGTGCCACTCGGAAAGCTATTTTATCTCTCATTGGTCTTTAGCAGCATGGGATAAGGTCGCCGCCCATGGCTTCGCAGCAGCAGTCTGCACAGCAAAGGGAGGTACAGCAATCAGGTCCGCTCATGCCGCCTGCTCTGTAGCCTTGTGTGGGGTCGCCGCTCATATAGCCGCTTCTCTGCCTGTTCATTTGGGCAAGCACGCTTTGGTACTCCATGTTATTCGGTTCGAGCTGGACGGCTCTTGTGAAGTTGTTGTAGGCTTCGTTGAGCCAGCCTCTGCGGTGGCAGATAGTGCCTTTAAGGAAATACCACTCGGCGTTTCTGTCGGAAGAGGACACGCTGTCGAGTATTTGGTCTGCCTGAGTGTAACTTCCGCTTTGGATAAGGCTTCTGAGATAGCCTGAGTCGAAGCCCTGTGATGAGGCATAGCCGCTTCCTGCGGAATTATAGGAGCTTCCGCCCCCACGTCTTGAAGTCATTATCTGATCGTAGGCGGCGTTTATTTCGGTCATTTTCTCCTCGGCAACGTCGGCGAGGGGGTTATCCTGATACTGGTCGGGGTGATATTTTTTCACAAGCTCCTTATAGGCTGATTTTATTTCAGCGTCTGAAGCTGTTGGGGATACGCCTAAAATTTTGTAAGGGTCTTTTGAGATCATTGATCGTTATTTCCTTTCCTGTTATTGCGGAATTTTCCGCTTCTTATTTGAGTATAGACATTTTTAAGTCCAAGATACACTATATTATCGAGTATATCACGATATCTTTTAAGGTCGAGCTTCACATAGATATCTGCCATTTCGCCCAAGGTAAAATTTATGCTATCGTCACAAAAGGCGTGGACTTGTTTTAGATAGTCTGCAGTTACGCCGTTTGCGGGCGGAAATTTTGTGAGGAGCGGATTATAGCTTCCGCTCTCAAAATCGTCGGGGAGGTCGTCCAATGCGTCGCAGATATAGATAAATCTGCCGAGAAGATAGCCGAAGCGTTCAAGGAGCGGTCGGCGTTGGTTCTGCTTGGTGCAAAGGCCGCCTGAGACGGCTTGCATCATAAGTGCGGTAGGCTCGCAGGCAAGGTCTATGCCTGCTGTTTTTTCACGCTCTATTTTATTTTGCAGTGCCATTGCATTTTCGACGGCAGGGGCAAGGTGTGGATAGAGTTGCGCCGCTTTTTTATAGGGCTTTTTGAAAAAAGGCAGAAGCGCAAAGGCGGCAAGCTTGCCTTTCAGCCCTTTATCGGATATATCGTCACGGAGCTTATGATATGTGAGTATCACGGCGGCTGAGGACGTATATTTAAGGTCGCAGATACACTTTGCGCACATGGTCTTTTTAAAAGGGTGTGCGATACAGCGCTGTTTTTCTGCGTCAAGCTTCACTCCCCTCACGGAGAGATCCATAAGGGAGAGAAATGCGAAATCGTAGCTAAGTGTAAAGCGTGTCACAAAGCCGTAGCGTCTGCCCATATCCTTACAGAGTCCGCAGTAGACAGCTTTATAGATATCATATTCAAACATTCGCATATAGGGTTTGAAAGGGCGGACATATCCGAACATAGGCACTCCTTGATTTTTGATAGTATTTATTATAAAACACGATTGTGTATATCCCGTGAAATATATAGTATTATACAACAATTTTAAGATAAAAGTCAATAAATTTTATGATAAAAATAAGCGGGCGGTGTAACAGAGGGCAGGTGTTAAGGTGAAAAGTGGGGAAATACAAAAATCGCAGGATAACAAATCGGGTATTACATCCAAAAACGGACAGCATACAAAAAGGGGCGAGAAAAAATGGGCGAAGTGAAAAAGTGGGTGAGGTACAAAAAAACGGGCGACCAGAGGTCGCCCCTACAGTAAGTTGTGTGATTATGGGGATATGCGATACATTTACAGCGGTGCGAATGTACATCATATCACAAAGCATGGCGTGAGATGCCCGTCACGGCGAGTGACCGGGCGAACGCTGTTCGCCCCTACCATGCGTTGTGCGGATATCAAGAGTTGTAATGATGATTTACAAGTTGTGATGTCCGAAGAACGGAACGTCGCATTTCTGCTTGCAGAAATTGCGACGCTCCCCCACAATGATTGTGCGTAACCGAACACCTAGGTCATGTCACGGCGAACTGGGAGTTATAGAGGTCGGCATAGAAGCCGTTCTTTGCCATAAGCTCGTCATGGCTTCCCTGCTCTACTATGTGGCCTGAATCCATTACTATGATAGTATCGGCGTTCTTGATAGTGGAAAGTCTATGGGCGATTATAAAGCTCGTTCTGCCCTGCATCATCTTTTCAAATGCACGCTGTACCAATATCTCGGTACGGGTATCTATGGACGATGTTGCTTCATCCAAAATGAGCATTGGCGGCAGGGAGAGCATTACTCGGGCGATACAGAGAAGCTGTTTCTGTCCTGCGGAAATTGTGCTGTAGCCGTCTGAGATAACGGTATCATAACCCTTTGGCAGACGCTTTATAAAGCTATGGCAATGGGCTGACTTGGCGGCGGCTATCATTTCTTCCTCGGTGGCGTCAGGCTTACCATAGCAGAGGTTTTCTCTAATGGTGCCTGTTTTCAGCCATGTTTCCTGCAATACCATGCCGTACATACTTCTCATGGAGTCACGGGTGCAATCCTTTATAGGCTCGCCGCTTATGCGTATCTCGCCGCTGTCGGTATCGTAAAATCTCATGAGGAGGTTTATCATGGTGGTCTTGCCGCAGCCTGTTGGTCCTACGATAGCTGTACGCTGACCGCTCTTTACATGGAGGTTAAAGTTCTCGATAAGCTTCACGTCAGGCACATAGCTGAACGAAACGTTGTCAACGTCAACTGTGCCGTCAACGGAGGTAAGAACTGTAGCGTTAGAGCTGTCAGGTATTTCCTCTGTTTCGTCAATGACCTCAAAGACACGCTTTGCGGAAGCGAATGCGCTTTGAAGCTCGGTGATAACGCCTGATATCTCATTGAACGGCTTTGTATACTGATTTGCATAGGTGAGGAAACAGCTAAGGTTACCAACTGTGAAGCCCACACCTTTTATTACGGAGAGTGCGCCTACGATACCAACTGCCATGTAAACGAGGTTGTTTACAAAACGTGTACATGGGTTGGTGAGTGAGGAGAAGAATGTGGCGTTAAGTCCAACTTTCTGGAGCTTGAGGTTTACTTCTTCAAACTGCTCCTCGGCTTCTTCCTGATAGCCGAATGCTGTTACTACTTTCTGATTGCCTGTCATTTCCTCAACAAGGCTGGTCATATCGCCTCTTGCTACAGATTGCTGGTGGAAAAGCTTGAATGTGTTCTTGGCGATAAATCTTGCAACAAAGAGGGAGAGTGGTGTGAGGATAACAACGATAAGGGTTATTTTCACGTTGATAGAGAGCATGAAGCCAAGTGTACCGAAAATTGTACACACACCTGTGAAAAGCTGTGAAAAGCCCATGAGAAGTCCGTCGGACACCTGCTCCAAGTCGGAGATTATACGGCTGATTATATCGCCGTGTGGGTGGGAGTCGATATAGGAAAGGGGAAGCTTTTGAAGCTTTGCGAAAGCATCGTTTCGGATATCTCTTACCACGCAATAGGTTATTTTGTTGGTACAAAGTGACATGAGCCACTGTGCAATGCCTGTTACGGCGACTGTTACGCCGAGCTTTATGATGATATTTACTATGCCGTCAAAATCAACAAAGCCCATTTCTACGATAAGGTCAACGGCGTTACCCACTAGAATAGGCGCATAGAGCGTGGTGGCAACTGTTATGACTGCAAAGACCATTGACAGCACGAACAGCCACATATGCGGTTTTGCGTATCTTAGAAGCGGTCTGAGAGCGGAGGTATCAAGCTTATTTTTTGTACTTTGCTTAGCCATTTGCCTGCGCCTCCTTTTCTGAAAGCTGTGAAAGGCATATTTCTTTATATACCTCGCAGCCGTTATAAAGCTCTGAATGAGTGCCGATTCCTGCTATTTTGCCCTCGTCGAGGACGATTATTTTATCGGCGCTTTTTATTGATGAAATTCTCTGTGAAACTATGAAAACTGTCATGCCGCTTGTTTTTTCGTGGATAGCTTTTCTGAGCCTTGCGTCTGTGGCAAGGTCGAGGGCGGAAGCTGAGTCGTCAAGAATGAGTATCTCAGGACTGCCCACCAATGCTCTTGCTATGGTCAGTCTTTGACGCTGACCGCCTGAGAGGTTTTTGCCCTCCTGCAAGATCATTTCGTCAAGCTTATCTGGCTTTTTCTCAACAAAGTCTTTTGCCTGAGCGATATCCAAAGCGTTCCAGATATCCTCGTCTGTGGCGTTTTTATCACGCCACTGCATATTGTGTCTTATCGTACCCTTAAAGAGGACGGCTTTCTGAGGGACGATGCCTATCATGCCTCTGAGCTGTGAGAATGGGTACTCTTTTACGTCAACGCCGTCAACGAGGACTTCGCCCTGACGGACGTCATAAAATCTTGGGATAAGGTTGATAAGAGAGGTCTTGCCTGAGCCTGTACCGCCGATTATGCCGACAGTTTCGCCTTTCATGGCTTTGAAGCTTATATCTGAGAGGGAGTCGGCTTCGGCTGATGCGTATGAGAAGAAGCAGTTTCTAAACTCAACGCATGGGGCGTTATCGTCAGTTGTGACAGGTTTATTATCCTTATCGGAAACGGTTGGTTCGATTGCGAAAACGTCGTTTATTCTGATAGCGGAAGCCTGCATTTTGGTGATATTTGTAACGAGTATCGCCATCGCGAGAAGTGCTAAGAGTATTTGGTTCATATAGTTTATGAGGGCAATAACTTCGCCCTGTGAGATAAAGCCTGTATAAACTGTTTTGCCGCCGAACCAAATGATAGCGATGATAGCGAAGTTTACGATAACATAGGTAGCAGGGTTCATGAGAGCGGAAATTCTGCCTGCAATTATCTGCTGGCGTTTGAGCTCTTCGGTATTATCGGCGAACTCTTTTTCCTCGTCTTTCTGACGGGAGAATGCTCTGATAACTCTAGCACCTGTGAGAGTTTCGCTTGTCATAAGGTTAGTTTTATCCAGCTTTTTCTGTATATTCTTATACTGTGGGATAGTGATGTGCATTATAAGGTAGATGACATAGGCAAGGCAAGGGGCGATTATCAGGAAGATGAGGGTGAGCTTCACTGAGATAGAGAACGCCATTATGATAGAGCCGAGGACGATAAAAGGCGAACGGAGGAACAGGCGGAGGAGGATATTCACGCCCTGCTGTGCGGTATTGATATCCGCTGTCATACGAGTGACGAGGGTATGGCTTCCGACGCTGTCTATTTCCGCATAGGACAGTGAATTGATATGCTTAAAGAGGTCACGTCTAAGGGCAGTTCCGAAGCCCAGGGACGCTTTTGCGGCGAAATACTGAGCTGTAAGTGAGCAAGCCAGTCCGCAGAAAGCGAGGAGGACGAGCACGCCGCCCATTTTATAGATATAAGGTTTATCTTGATTTTTTATACCCACGTCGATGATATTAGCCATAACAAGCGGCACTGCAAGCTCGAAGCAGGCTTCGATAAGCTTAAACAGCGGGCCGATTATGCTTTCTTTTTTATAGTTTTTCAGATACCTAAAAAGCTTCAGCATTTTTTCTATTCTCCCAACTAAATAAAATCATATAAAGTTTATAGTAACATATGTTTTTGTACATTTATAGAGGAATAAGTTAATTCTTTGGAAAAGTGTTCACTCGTTTTGGTTGCCTGCTCAATCATGTGTTGTTCGCACAATTCAGTGCATTTCTCAAATCATGTAGGGGACGGCGCCCTCGACGTCCCGCTTCTCAACGTTTCGTTGTTTATCATTTCAACAATGTGCTAGAAGAACAATGCTGTACTGCATGATTATTCACAACACGGCACGTCTACACAAAATTGCGATAAAGCCAAACATTGTCGCTCCCCGAAATGGGACGTCGAGGGCGCCGTCCCCTACAGTTCAGAATTTACGATAAGCTCTGAGCATAGGCAACCTCAGGTCGCCCCTACAATAAATAATCATCGCCGCAAGCGATACCTTCATTCCTCACTCCTCACTTATAAAAAATGTTGGTTTGTCAATGATGTGTTACACATTTTTG
>CALEJX010000367.1 GCA_937898375.1 uncultured Ruminococcus sp. | reverse complement strand
GAAAATTTCAGAGTTATCCCCTCTGATTGTGATGAGAAGATACCGGAGGACGTTTCTCCCGAGTTTGCCCCTGAGTATCTTTCAGGTATAAAGTGCAGATGTATCGCTTCGGTCTATGATCTGAGCGTTGTTATCGGCTGCGATACTGTTGTAATATGCGACGGAGAGGTCCTCGGCAAGCCTGCGGACGAAGCTGACGCTGTAAGAATGCTGAAAATGCTGTCAGGCAAGACACACCATGTTGTAACAGGCGTTACCCTTGGCAGAGGTTGCCGCTACAGAAGCTTTTCCGTTGACACCGCAGTGACTTTCAGAGAGCTTTCTGACGAGGAGATAAAAGCCTATGTGAAAAGCGGCGAACCTATGGACAAGGCAGGGGCTTACGGCATACAAGGCCTTGGCGCACTCCTTGTGGAAAAGATAGATGGAGATTTCTATAACGTTGTTGGTCTGCCTGTGAGCAGATTGGCGGAGGAACTCCACGAGTTTTTGAAGAAGGTTCAATCGAAGTAGATCTTTTTATTGCTCTCCTGAGTTTTCGGGAACACTGTCACCTTGTCGTTTCCGTCAACAATACAGAGGAAAACTTTGTCAGGGGACGAACAGCCCTGCTTTTTTATCTCGTTTGTGAGCCACTTTATCTCCTTGCCTGCGTATTTCAGATTGTCCTCCATGACAACGCCGTCAAGAATAAGGTCGGTGCAGAGCTTTTCGTCCTGCTTTTCATAGCCCAAGTCTTTTGGCGTGAGGGGAGCTTCTGCGGCACGTTCCATGAAAGAGATAGTGCCGTTGGTTTCCAGAATAGCGTAGTATATTTTTGAGATGTCAAAATAGCCTGACGTTCTCGCCCTTGAAAGTAAGTCATTCACGTCAAGCTTGGCGGTCTTAAGGTTTTCGGGATATATCTTGCCTTTTTCAATAAGCAGGATAGGCTTGCCCGAAAGAAAATGTCGGCAGCGGATAGACTTCATTGTAAGCACCGACAGCAGAAAGCCTGTTAGGCCATAAAGCGCCATTGCGATAACAGGCACGATAAGTTCGCCAATTTCCTGGGATACAGCCATTTCTGAGGCGATAGAGCCTATGGTGATGCCGTTGATGTAGTCAAAAAGCGTGAGCTGTGATATCTGTTTGTTGCCAAGAAGCTTTGATATGGCGAACATGACGATTATAGAGCCCACAGTGGCAAGTATGGTGTGTGTGATGTTCATAGGTGTGACCCCCTTTTTGGTTCATGCCCTTATTATCTGCACATGGTAGCAGATTATTCTTCTGCCGCATAGTATGACAGAGAATTATCAGGGAGGACGGACAAGGTGGATAACAAAGGACTTTGCTGCGGACAGCAGCTTAATATAATGGCGGCGGCGTTTGCCAATTATCTCGGCGAGGGCATGAGCATAGACCAGCTCAGTTTGCTTTCAGCCTTTTTGCAGGCGGTGGGAGAGTCGCTTGACGTTATCGCCGCATCAAAACAGCTTTGCGCTGGAAATGAAAATGATACAGGAGCGTAAAATGGGACTTTTTAAGAAGAATAAGGGTACTCCCTTGAAAGAGCTTGAACGCTATCATGGGAAGAGAGTTTCCTATGTGGTGGAGCGTGAGGGCGCAGAGGAGAATGTAATCGGAAGAACAGGCGGAATATCTGTTGACAGTGAAAAGCTGGTGGTGGTCTGTGACGGACACGAGGTGTTCAGGTGCAGTACAGACGGCATAGTTTGCGCCGAGCTTATGAGCCACAACGGAGCGGATATAAAGGGCAAGGATATGACAACAGGGAAGCTTCGCCATATCGTTGTGCATTACGCAAACAAAAGGTGATATTTTTGCAAATACACTCTCTTTGCACATAAATCTATCACATTGCAGTGGTAATATTATTACAGTCGGAAAGGAAAGACCGACAGTTAAAAAGACTTCATGATTGTTTTCTTCATATATTTTTCTATACTTCCTTAATTAAAGGCAACACCACACAAGGAACGCCTAGCGGCTTCGTACGCAATCTGCTTGCAGATTTTCCGCCATATCGCACAGAAACTCCTTGACTAGCGACAGCTAGCCTGCGTCGTTTCTATACGATCTGGCAAAAAAATCTGACTACGCATCTTACGCACGATCCTTGTGTGGTGTTGCCTTAAAACCTGCACGAACGTGTGGGTTTTTATTCTTGTATAATGTCTTAGAGAAAAATTCATTTTATTGCTGTTGACAATTCATATTTATGGTGATATAATGATTGTATTGAATATCGTAAAGGCTGTGACGAGAAAGGTGACGGTGCGAATACTTCGCAGAGAGCGGACGTTTGGTGAAAGTCCGCAGGGATAACGCCGTCAGGATCATCTCTGAGCTGATCCGCCTAAGCAGATGTGTTAAGCGGATACGGCCTCTCACCGTTAGAAAGAGATATGAGTGGCAGGCTTATGGTCTGCAATCAGAGTGGTAACACGGAGATATTATGTCTTCGCCTCTAGTCAGGCGAGGGCTTTTTTTATTACAGAGAAAAAGAGGTTGTTTTTTATGCTTACATTGGATAAGGTTTTTGACGCTTCAAACGTGCTTAAAGAGGTCATCAGACCAACAGCGTGTATCCATGCGCCAAAGGTAAACCCTGATTGTGACGTTTATCTGAAAACAGAAAATCTTCAGGTAACAGGTTCTTTCAAGGTAAGAGGAGCTTATTATAAGATATCACAGCTTTCAGACGAGGAAAAGTCACACGGCGTTATCGCCTGTTCAGCAGGAAACCACGCACAGGGCGTTGCTCTCGCCGCAACAAAGAACGGCATAAAGTCTATAATCTGTCTCCCTGACGGCGCACCTATCTCAAAGGTAGAGGCAACAAAGGGCTACGGCGCTGAGGTATGTCTTGTGCCTGGCGTTTATGATGACGCTTATGCAAAGGCTATCGAGCTTCGTGACGCTTACGGCTATACATTCATTCACCCATTTGATGACGAGAACGTTATCGCAGGTCAGGGAACTATCGGTCTTGAGATACTCAATCAGGTGGCTGACGCTGATGTTATCGTTGTTCCTGTTGGCGGCGGCGGACTTATCTCAGGCGTTTCATTCACTGTAAAACAGCTCAAGCCAAGCGTTAGAGTATACGGCGTTCAGGCTGAGGGCGCACCTTCAATGGTAAATTCACTGAGAGACGGCAAGATAGAGTGCCTTGAAAGCGTTCACACTATCGCAGACGGCATAAAGGTAAAAGAGCCTGGCGAGCATACTTTTGAGTATTGCAGCAAGTATGTTGACGGCGTTGTGACAGTTTCAGATGATGAGATATCATCAGCTATCCTCCACCTTATCGAGAAGCAGAAGCTTGTTTCAGAGGGCGCAGGCGCAACACCTGTTGCCGCAGTAATGTTCAATAGGATACCTGACATCAAGGGCAAAAAGGTAGTTTGCCTTGTATCAGGCGGAAATATCGACGTAACTATCCTTTCAAGAGTTATCAAGAGAGGTCTGCTCAAATCTGGCAGATCTGATACTCTTACTATCCAGCTTGAGGACAGACCTGGTCAGCTGAGAGACGTTTCAGAGATAATCTCAAAGCTCGGCGGAAACGTTGTTTCTGTTCACCACGAGAGAGCAAGCGAGGACAGCGATATCACAGACTGTCTGCTTAGACTTGTGCTTGAAACAAGAAACTATGACCATATCAGAGAGATAAGACAGGCTCTTACCTCAGCAGGATTTAAGATAGTCAACAAATAAAATTTTATAAGACAGGAGTAGATTAAAATGGCAGAAGTTGTTTACACAAAGAACGCACCGGACGCAATAGGTCCATATTCACAGGCTATCAAGGTAGGAAACCTTGTTTTCACATCAGGTCAGATAGCAATAAACCCTGCAACAGGCAACGTTGAGGCAACAACTATCGAGGAGCAGACACATCAGGTATGCAAGAACCTCACAAACGTTCTTGAAGCCGCAGGCACATCTATCGGCAAGGCTGTAAAGACAGTATGCTTTTTGAAGAATATGTCTGATTTTGCAGCTTTCAACGGCGTTTACGGCGAGTATTTCACATCAAAGCCTGCACGTTCATGCGTTGCCGCAAAGGAACTTCCAAAGGACGTTCTTGTTGAGGTAGAGGTAATCGCTGAGGTATAAGTCCTATCTGTAGGGGCGAACAGTGTTCGCCCGTTATACAGGGCAGTATCAGGCGCTTTTTGATAATTTCGGGCGGCATATGTCGCCCGTTGTTTTTCTGTAAAAAGGGGTGAGGAAAATAAGCAGTGAGTTTATAAAAAGCAAAATGCGAACGGTGAAAAAATTCTCCATAGCCTTTGCAAAGTGGGTCTTTATCGCCTGCGCAGTGGGCGTTATCGGGGGAATTGTCGGCTCGCTGTTCCATATGGCAGTAAACTTTGCCACAGGCTTCCGTGAGGGTCACAGCTGGACGCTGTATCTAATGCCGCTGGCAGGTCTGTTTATCATTTTCAGCTATCGTGTTTGCAAGGTGGACGAGGAGACCGGTACAAATCTTATTATAAGCTCTGTCCGTGGAAACATCAAAGTGCCTCTGCTTATGGCGCCTCTTATCTTCCTGGGCACGTTCCTTACTCACCTCACAGGCGGTTCGGCAGGACGTGAGGGTGCGGCTTTGCAGTTGGGCGGAAGCATTGGCGCAAAGGTAGGCGAGCTTTTAAAGCTTGACGAAAAGGACTCCAGCCTTGTGATAATGTGCGGAATGAGCGCAGTGTTCGCCGCACTTTTCGGCACGCCTTTGACAGCAACGTTCTTTGCTATGGAGGTCATAAGCGTGGGCGTTATATACTATGTGGGACTTGTGCCTTGCATAGCTTCCTCGCTTATCGCATATAAGATATCCCTGTTGGCAGGGCTTGCGCCAACAAAGTTCACCATAACAGGCATACCAAGGCTTTCCCTTGTATCTGTGACGCAGATAGCGGCGCTTGCGGCTCTTTGTGCGGTGATATCCATACTTCTTTGCATGGTAATGGAGTTTTCACATTCAAGATTTCAGATGTATCTCCCTAACACCTATCTCAGGATAGCTGTCGGCGGCGTTGCGGTCATTGCATTGACCTTGCTTGTAGGTACAAGGGATTACAACGGAGCAGGCGTAGACGTTATCGTAGCGGCTGTGGAGAAAGGCAAGGCGCACCCCGAAGCATTTGCCCTGAAAATGCTTTTCACCGCAGTGACCATAAACACAGGTTTCAAGGGCGGCGAGATAGTCCCGACTTTCTTTATCGGAGCGACTTTTGGCTGTACAGCCGCAGGCTTTTTGGGGCTTGACCCCTCGTTCGGTGCGGCGATAGGTCTTGTGGCTCTGTTCTGCGGCGTTGTGAACTGCCCTGTGGCTTCAATACTTCTCAGCTATGAGCTTTTCGGCGGAAGCGGTCTTGTGCTTTTTGCGGTCGCCTGCGGAGTAAGCTATATGCTTTCAGGCTATTACGGACTTTATTCCAGCCAGAAAATAATGTATTCAAAGACCAAACCTGAATATATCAACATCAATGCAAAATAAAAGAGAGCAAAGCGGCTCTCTTTTTTTTGTCTATTCACTCATTGTTATGCTCTCGAATTTTCCCTTTGTGACCTTAATAAGGTCTTTCGGTGAAAGCATTATCTGCGACCCGATACGTCCGCCGCTTATGATTATCTCGTCAAACTGCTCCGCAGAGCTGTCAACTACCGTCATGTACTGCTTTTTCATGCCAAGCGGTGTACAGCCCCCACGAATGTAGCCCGTGACAGAGTTTATATCCTTCACATGGAGCATCTCGACCGACTTTTCCCCTACGGACTTTGCCGCCTTTTTCATGTCAAGCTCCTCTGCGATAGGGATAGCGAAAACATAGTAATTGCCGCTTTTTCCAACTGTCACAAGAGTCTTGAACGAGCTTTCGTATGGCTGACCAAGCATATCCGCAATGTGTACGCCGTCGATAAATTCGTCGCACTCGTATGTGTTGACCTTGTATTTTACCTTATTTCTGTCAAGAATACGCATGGCGTTGGTCTTGACTTCCTTATCTTTTGACATTTTTTATCGCTCCCAATAAAATATTGCCCCTATTTCTCCCTTGAAAGCTTCACAGTGTCGGCGATTATCTTGGCACACATCTCATAGCCAAGCTTGCCGCTGTCAAGGCACATATCATAGCTTGAAATATCTCCCCACTTTTTGTTTGTGTTGGAGTTGTAGTAGTCGGCACGCTTTCTGTCATACTTTTTGAGCCTTGCTTCCACCT
Source organism: uncultured Ruminococcus sp. (assembly GCA_937898375.1). Classification (GTDB taxonomy): domain Bacteria; phylum Bacillota; class Clostridia; order Oscillospirales; family Ruminococcaceae; genus Hominimerdicola. Next base: position 1,331 of record CALEJX010000367.1, on the reverse strand, counting down.
CGTCCTCGGAAATATTGTGCTTCTCCATTGCACATTCCTGACGCTTTTCAAAGCTTGCATTAATGAAAACGTTCAAAGTCTTGACCTTGTTTTTCAGTATGAAATCCGCACATCTGCCCACGATAACGCAGCTGCCATTTGAAACAAGCTCCATTATTACCTCTGTTTCTGCGGCGAATATCTTCTCTGTTATAGGATATTCTTTCTCCTTTGAAAACAGATTTATAGGCGTTTTGAGAACGCTCAGAGCGGCTTCTTCATATTTCTGTATCTCGCTCATTGCAATGCCGCTTTTCTGTGCCGCCATGTCGATTATTTCTCTGTCATAGCATGGGATACCAAGCTTTTCTGCCACAAGCTTGCCAATAGTCGAGCCGCCTGCGCAATAGTGTCTGCCGATAGTAACAACTTTTATTTCAGCCATTTTCTTTATCTCCTTTTGTCGTTTTTTTATTTTTTTGCGGGACTTCCGCCCTTTTATACAGTATAATATATTTGCTTGTTATTGTCAATAACATATTGGTTACACTTTGTTTAAGCTAGGGTAATAAAGTATCCCCATAAAACGGAAAAGGACCGACCATTGGTCAGCCCTCTTTCGTAGTAAGGAAAGTAAAATGAATTAAACTGGAAATTTCTTATTTATCAGCGTTGGCTTCCTTTATCTCGATATAAGCCTTCATAAGCCTGATAGCGCCGTCAACGCCTGTCTTTGACGAGTTGATACAAAGGTCATAGTTCTTTGCCTCGCCCCACCTCATATCGGTGTAGTAATTATAGTATGAAGCTCTCCGCTTATCAGTTTTGCGGATAAAGTCCTCAGCCTTGTTCTTTTCGATATCGTATCTCTCAAGGATACGCTTTTTCTTTTCGGCAGTGTTGCCTGAAATGAAGAAGTCGATAACGTTAGGCTCGTTTTTCAGAACATAGTCAGCACAGCGTCCAACAATAACGCATGGACCTTTCTTTGCAATGTTCTTGATAGTCTCAAACTGAGCCAAGAATATCTTGTGATTGAGCGGCATATCAGGATTGATCCTGCCGTCAGAGCTTACAGGATAGTTTCCCATAACAAGCGAGAAAAGAAAGCTGTTGGTGTAGGACTCATCGTTCTTAACAAAAAGCTCCTGACAGATACCGCTTTCCTTTGAAGCCATTTCCAAAAGCTCTTTATCATAGAAAGGTATGCCCAGATCATCGGCAAGCTTCTTGCCTATCTCACGTCCTCCGCTGCCAAATTCACGGCTGATAGTAATAATCGATCTCATAAAACATATCTCCTCGTATAATAAATTTAAGGGTAATTTAAAGAGAACCCCTATAAAAACTCT
>CALEJX010000366.1 GCA_937898375.1 uncultured Ruminococcus sp. | reverse complement strand
GTAACAGTGAAGCCCTCCTTAACGGACTTACCTGCTGCCTGACCTTGGAATGTGATTATTCCCTCGTCATACTGATCGTTATATTCTTCTGTGATATCGAATTTAAGCTTATCCTTATAATCCTGCTCTACCTGAACGATATTCTTGCCCACAAAGTTTGGCAGTGTAACTGTGCCTGTGTGCATACCATTTGAGCCGCTAAATGACTTGAATACAACGCCTACGATAACGAACGCCGCAATAATAACAACTGCAACTGTCACAGCAAGGAGGATAGGAACAACGTAAGAACGCTTCTTTTCTTCCTCTTCTTCCTCGTCATCGTCCTCTGCGTCGTCGTCCTCATATTCTTCATCGTCGTCATAGTTCTCGCTATGCTCGTCGTCAAAATATTTGTTATTGTCATCAGCCACAGGTATTGGAACAGGGCTGTTCTTATAGCCGAAAACTACAGACGGATTGAGTTTAAATGTGTCTATATCCTTTATCATCTCCGCTGCTGACTGATAACGTCTTGCAGGGTCTCTTTCCATAGCGTGCATAACTATCTCTTCAAGAGCCTCTGGGATAGACGGCATTATCTCTCTTGGCGGAACAGGGTCTTCCTGCATATGCTTAAGAGCGATAGCCACCGGATTTTCCCCGTCAAAAGGTTTTCTGCCTGTGAGCATCTCATAGAGCATTACGCCTACAGAGTATATGTCAGATCTTTCGTCTGTCATATCGCCCCTTGCCTGCTCAGGCGAGATATAATGAACAGAGCCGATAGTCTTGTCAGAAAGCGTCTTTCCGTCGATCCTTGAAAATCTTGCGATACCAAAATCCATGACCTTGATAGTTCCGTCAGGGAAAAGCATTATGTTCTGCGGCTTGATATCTCTGTGAACGATACCCTTGTCATGAGCGTGCTGCAAAGCACGGAGAATCTGTGTTACAAAGTGCAAAGCGTCTTTCCACCTAAGCACACCCTGCTGTTCGATAAACTCCTTAAGCGTGATACCGTCGATATATTCCATAACGATAAACTGTATCTCGTCAGAAAATCCCACGTCATATATCTTGACGATATTAGGGTGAGAAAGCACTGCGATAGCCTTGCTCTCGTTTCTGAAACGTCTGAGAAATTCCTCGTTCTGTGAAAATTCAGGCTTAAGTATCTTTACCGCAACAATACGGTTTTCCATTACGTCAACAGCCTTATAAACGTCAGCCATGCCGCCTACGCCGATAAGCTCGGTTATCTCATATCTGCCGTCAAGCTTTTTGCCGATATTAGAATCCATGTAATTCAACTCCTATATTATTCATGTTTTATTGTCATTCCATTAATTTGCTATCACAGCAGCGGTGATATTGTCTTTACCGCCGCATTCATTTGCGAAAGCGATAAGCTGTCTTATAGCCTCGTCAAGATTATTGCCGAACACAGTTTCATATATCATGTTGTCCGTGCAGTAATTGGTCAGACCGTCAGAGCAAAGCAGCACCGCAAAATTATCATTTTCTTCAAGTTCGAAATAATCGACCTCAACATCAGATTCAACGCCCACAGCCTTTGTGATGACGTTTCTCATATGATGATTTTTCGCTTCTTCTTTGGTTATCTGACCTGACCTGTAAAGCATTTCCACATAAGTATGGTCTGTGGTGATCTGTGCTATACCGTCCTTTGTGAGAAGAT
>CALEJX010000365.1 GCA_937898375.1 uncultured Ruminococcus sp. | reverse complement strand
CCTATATACTTCTACACTCCGCTTTCTGACGGGCTTCACAAGCTTTTTGATGTATACACTCAGGCTTCGTATTACATTATCGGCATATGTTCATTTGTTATAATAAGCTGTCTGCTTGCCATTGTTATATGCACTTTTGGTATTTGCATACCGAAAAAACTTTGCATTTCAGGCAAAGTGGGCGAGAAGTTCATTTTAAACAACTGCGGAGTATACAAAGTGTTTCTTGCGGTGTTCAGCCCATTGGCGGTAGTGAGCGGAGCGGTCTCGGCAGGGGTATTGAGGCTTTTCGGCGTTAAGTCCACAAACAAGGCGGATTCTGTTACTGAGGAAGAAATTCTCATGATGGTGGACGCTGTAAACGAAACGGGCGGTATCGAGGAAAGTCAGGCGGAAATGATAAGCAACATTTTCGAGTTTGACGATATCGAAGTTCGTGAAGTTATGACCCACCGCACGGAAATGGTTGCTATAGAGGAAAATTCCACGCTGGCGGAGGCTGTGAAGCTTGTTATAGGCGAGGGCTTTTCGAGAATACCTGTATACAGCGACAATGTTGACAACATAAGCGGCGTTATATTTGCAAAAGACTTGCTCAGACTTGTGTTTGAGGAGGATAAGAAAGAACTTCCTGTAAAGGAGTTCATGAGAGAGATAACATTTGTGCCTGAGAGCAACAAGTGCGGTGAGCTTTTCAAGGAGTTCACTGAGGATAAGACACAGATAGCCGTTGTGGTGGACGATTACGGCGGAACGGCAGGTATCATCACTATGGAGGATCTGCTTGAAACTATCGTGGGAAGTATTCAGGACGAATATGACGATGAGACAGAGGAGATACAGAAAGTATCCCCTGATTGCTACGATATGGTAGGCACGGCGGCGTTTGACGATGTTATGGAGGCTCTTGGCAAGGAGTATCACGGCGAGGTGGATTATGATACTATCGGCGGATTTGTTATGGACCTGCTTGGTCATGTGCCTGAGGATAACGAAAAGGTGACGGTGCATTGGGAGAATGTGGAGTTCAAGGTGCTGTCGATACATGAAAAGAAAATAGAACGGCTGAGGGCTGTGATAAAAAGAGATAATAAAGATGTCACGGACTAGGGGCTTTTGAATATAATAAAGACAGAAAATTTGTGTAAAAATCGAGGACAAAAATTGAAAAAACAGAAAATGGTCGCCGCACTCACAGCGGCAGTGCTTATCTGTACATCGGGGTGCAGTTTAGGCGGAGCGGGAGAGAAAAACAAAAACCGTTCAAAAGACACATTGGTAAACACCCATGTGACATATGTTGAGGGCAACTCGGAAAAACACACTGAAACGGGGCTTGAAAGCAGGTACGAGAGTTTTACGGCGCTTGAGATACCTGACACGGCGGAATATATAGCCGACTTTCTTTCTGATGATGAAAAACGTGTGTTTTCACAGCTTTACAAGGGGCTGAGCGGATTTGAAAGCTCTGTGGAGCTGACCGAGGGTGTGATAAGCAAGGACGATATCGGTGCGTTTATCTCCATGCTTACTTCGGCGTGCCCTTATATCGACTATATCGGTTCGCAGTACACTATCTGCATTGACGGCGAGGGATATGTGACGTCTGTGGAGGTCACATATGACAAGACAGCTGAGCAGGCGCAGGCTGAGAAAGAAAAGCTCGACAAAAGGGTCGGGGAGATACTTGCTGGCATTGAACAGGGCTGGACGGACTATGACAAGGTGCTGTATTTCCATGACAGCATTATTCTTGGGTGTACTTATGACGATACGGCGGAAAACTGCTATTCTGCATACGGCTGTCTTGTGGAGAGAAAGGCTGTGTGCGAGGGATATGCAAAGGCAATGCAGATACTTTGTACTAAGGCAGGTATAAAGTGCATACCTGTGGCAGGCAAGGCTTATGACGGCGGAGCTGTTCAGCCGCATTTGTGGAACAAGGTCATGATAGACGGGGAATGGACGAACGTTGACCTCACTTGGGACGATCCTGTGACGGACGCAGGGGAGGACTATATCCGCTATGACTATTTTGGCATAACTGACGCTGAGTGCGCAAAAGACCATACGGAGGACGACAACAAGTTTTTGAGCTATCCAGAGGCGTTTTCTTCGGGGGCAAATTATTACAGAAGAAATGGTCTTTATGCTCAGAGCGGTGACGATATCGTGCAGATGATGTGCAGCTCTGTGGCGGAAGCAATGGCTGACAGCGGATATGCAAGGCTAAAATGTGCTGACAGCGAAACATATGACAAGGCTGTGGAGACGCTTTTTGACGAGAACAGCGGCGTTATTTTTGATGTGCTGAGGCGTGCGTATAGTCAGGCAGGGGGAGATTGGTCTACCTCAAAATATGCGGTCATAAAAAATGATGACCTTTATACTATCACGATAATTCTTTACAAAAATGAATAATTTTCTCAAAAGCAAAAAATATGCTCAAATGTGTTGAAATTTTCGGCGCATTGTGCTATAATGAATGTATTAATGCGATAAAATATGATATTTTGGATATATCTCGGAAAGGAATGTTATTTTTAGTATGAGCAGTGCTACTAAGCAGAAATCATCAGCAGGCAAGAATGTGCTGATATTCTTTATTGTTTTTATTATTCTGGAAATGCTTATTGTTGTGGGAGTGGGACGTGTTTTCAAAAACAAGAACGTTACACCGAGCATTGCAGGCTACAGCCTGTATATAATGAACGGCGACGGCATGGGTGACAGAGTTCCTGACGGAGCGCTTGTTATCACATCTAATATGACCCCAAGCACAGACAAGATAGGTCAGGCGGTTGTATGCGAGAATGTGCCTAACATTGGAACAAGCGTGTTCTGGCTTTATGACATCACTTCAACTGACGATAACAACGGCGTTGTTTACACAGTTTATCAGGAAAAAGACCCTACAAAGCTCTATGAGATAAGCTCAAAGGACGTTGTGGGCGTGGCTTCTACGTATTACATGACGGCAGGCAAGGTGCTTACGTTCATGTCGTCAACATTCGGCATGATTGTGTGCGCTGTTGTTCCTATATTCCTGCTTGTTGTTATCGAGCTTATCATTGCCATAGCTACTCATTCTTCTGATGATGAAGACGAGGACGATGACGATGAAGAGGAGACCGCAGAGAACGTTACACTTGACGATTTCCTTTTCGGCGGAGAGAACGAGGGCGAGCAGATAGCAAAACACCGCAAGCACGTTGACGACGAGATAGCTGCTCACCACAAGGCTGAGCCTGAGGGTGAGGAAAAGCCTGAGGAAGAGGAAGTTATTGAGGAGGTAGAAGAGGTCGAGGAGACTGTCTTCGAGAGACCTGCGGAAAAGGAAGAGCGTGCTGAGATAGACCGTTCATACTATGAGAGAGCTTCACAGCTTCTTGACGAGGCGGCTTCTGCTGAGGAGACTGTAGTTCCAGAGCCTGAGGAAAAGCCTGCGCCAAAGGCAAGACCTGCGGCAAAGCCTGCACAGCAAACAAAGACGGCTTCGGCTTCTTTGGAAGACCTTATGAAGCTTATGGAGCAGGAGCAGGAAAAGCTTAAAAAACAGCTTGATAAAAAATAATTCTTGAAAAATTTTATCCGTCGGGCGGGCTGGCTCGGCGGATTTTTTGTATTTTATGTACAATTATAATGACAGAATATTGTATATTATTTTTATATTTACATTATTGACAAATAGATAAAAATAATGTATTATATAGCTAAAGGAGGTGCAACGTTACTAATAACAAAAAAAGAAAAATAGGAGGGATTATATTGAAAAAGATGGCTACAATACTATTGTCAACTTGCATGGCTGCAATGTTGGCTATAAATGCTTCGGCAGGTTCGTCTGCAACTACTAAAACAAAAAAGTGGTTTGTTAATATGAGAAATTACATCGGAAGTGCTTCAACTTATGCTGAAACAGATTATGTTAGGAGTTCCAGCGACATACGGGCAGAAAGCGGTTCGTTTGAAGCGTTTGAAGTTGGTACAAAATCAAAATTATATAAGAGCAATGGAACACTTGTTTCATCTAACTCATACACATATTGCAATGACGATACAACAAAGTATTCGTCTGGTGCTGTATATTATACAAAGAGTGGATTATATTACTCGATTGGATATGCTCATATTAAAGTTAAACAGACTAATAAGTTCACGGAACGAGTAACTGATAAAACATCCAATGTAGTTCCTGGCTAGATAAGGAGGGCAAGATGATGAATAAAAAAATAGTTGTAACTGCTGCGGCAGTGGTTTCTGCTATTGCGATTTCAGCGGTCGCAGTAAGTGCGGCAGATCTTAATGTAGGCTCGCTTCTTGAAACTAAGACAAATGAAGCGGAAGCATTGAATGAAGCAATAATTGACGGTGATGATCTGTCGGCATATGAGGAAACAGATCTGTTTGCTTATGCTGAGGAAATTATGGCAGAAGAAGGAAAGACGTATGATGCAGAAGATCATTATGGCGTAAATGAGTATGGCATGACCTATGGATCGTCAGCTTGGGCTAAAGCCATAAACGATCAGCCTGACCTTATATTGGTGGAAGCAACTAATGGTAAGGTCGGTTATGTATATGGTGATGAACTCGACGGAGGCGTACCGGAGACAGTTGATGACATAGAGGAGTATGAGCGTACTCACAATCATTATTTCTTGAACGTATACGAGAGCGACGGAAAAACAGTAATTGGTGAATTTGAAGTAGCTGGTTTGGAATAGAAGATAATGCACAGCCGAAAGGTTGTGCATTTTTTTGACAAGTTGCAAGCAGAAAAAGCCCGTTTTTGGGGCTAAAAGTGAGGCTTTAATGTGGCAAATGCACATAAGTTTTTAAAAATATCGAACGGACATTGTAAAATGATACAAAACATAAAAAATATCAAAAAAAGTGTTGACAAACGGGGCGGGATAGTGTATAATAGATACTGTTGTGAGGGACACAACAAAACAAAGTCCTGAAAACAACAAACCAGCTAAAAGGGAGCATAGCTCAGCTGGGAGAGCATCTGCC
>CALEJX010000364.1 GCA_937898375.1 uncultured Ruminococcus sp. | reverse complement strand
GTGGTCTTTCCGTCTGAGCCTGTTACGCCGTATATCTTGCATGGGCAGAGGTCAAAGAAAGTCTCCATTTCAGATGTAATGGCAACTCCTGCCTTTCTTGCCTTTGTGATAGTTTCATCATTATAGTACATACCCGGTGTTCTGAAAACTATATCGCAGTTGAAAATGATATCAAGATAATGCTCGCCCAGTGAGAACTCACAGCCCTTTGCTGAAAGCTCCTCATAGATAAGCTCGTCAAATTCGTCCTCTGTTTTTTTGTCGCATACAACGCATCTTATGCCCTTTGAGAGAAAAAGCTTTATAAGCTCAAGGTGGCTCACGCCTGTGCCTATGAACGCTACTCTCTTATCCTTTATTTCCATGAAATATCTTTGTGCTTTTGTCATGTCATTAACTCCTTCAATAATTCTGTCAGGCGTGTGCGGTGTTGCCTTTATACTGCACACATACCTATTCTATTTTATTATATATCATTTTATCCAAAAACGCAAGGACTTTTTTATATATGCAAAAAAAGTTTACCTGCCGTGCGGTTAGGAAACGTTTACTTGATTTTTGTGTCTAAATGTACCGCAGTAACAGAGCGTTTTTTGTGAAAAGTGAGAAAAATTTATTATTTGCGAAAAAACTATTGTAAAATCGAGATTTATCAAGTATAATATAGTTATATTGGTATGTTTCGTACTGGCTTATGGTCAGACAACATTTAGTATTGGAGGATATGATAATAATGGGTAATGCTGACAATGTATTGTTCGACAATGACTCAAGAGTTGCACCGCTTGGTCTTATCGCTATGGCAGGTGCTTCCGAACTTGGCAAGAAGGTAGACGGTTATCTTACAAAGTGGGCTAACGAAAACGAGTTTGTAAAGGATACTTTCCTTGTTGAGGCTGTTTGTCCTAGATTTTCTTCTGGCGACGGCAAGGGTCTTATCAAGTCATCTATCAGAGGCGACGATCTTTTCATTCTCTGCGATGTAGGCAACTACAGCTGCACATACAACTATTTCGGCAGGGAGAACTGTATGTCACCTGACGATCATTATCAGGACCTTAAAAGAATCATACAGGCCGCAGGCGGTAAGGCTCACAGAATAAACATCATCATGCCTTCCCTTTATGGCGGCAGACAGCACAGAAGAAACTACAGAGAGTCTCTTGACTGTGCAGTTGCACTTCAGGAGCTTCAGGCTATGGGCGTTTCAAACATTCTTACATTCGACGCTCACGATCCAAGAGTACAGAACGCTGTTCCTCTTATGGGTCTTGACAACATAATCCCGTCTTATCAAGTCCTTAAGGCAATGTTTAAGAACCTTTCTGATTTCAGACCTGATAAAGAGCATTTCATGATAATCTCCCCTGACGAGGGCGCTATCAACAGAAATATGTACTATGCTTCCGTTCTCGGCGTAAATCTCGGTATGTTCTATAAGAGAAGAGATTACTCCACTATCATCGACGGCAGAAACCCTATCGTTGCTCACGAGTATATGGGTAATGACGTTGCAGGCAAGGACGTTTTCATTGCCGATGATATCATCTCATCAGGCGAATCTATGCTCGATATCGCTGTTGAACTGAAAAAGCGTAAAGCTAACAAGATCTACTGCTACGCTACTTATCCTATTTTCACAAATGGTCTTGAGTCATTCAACAAGGCTTATGCTGACGGCATTATCGACGGTGTATTCGGCACAAACCTCACATACAGAACTCCTGAACTGCTTTCAAGCCCATGGTTCTATGAGGTAGATTGCTCTAAGTATATCGCATACTTTATTGCGTCACTCAATCACGATAAGTCAATTTCACAGGTCATCGACCCACATACAAAGATCGAGGCTCTGCTGAAGAAATACGGCATAAAGTAATCAATAAAAAACGAAGCTCGGGACGGACGGCTGTCCCGAGCTTTTTTTATGTAAGGAGAGATAAAATGATATTTGCAGGGATAGTCGCAGGGGGCTGCGGCTCGAGAGTAAAAAGTGCTGTGATACCAAAACAGTTTATCGAAATAGGCGGCGTGCCTGTTATCGTGCGAACAGTAAGAGCTTTTCTCGCAGTGGCTGAGATAGACATGGTTTATGTGGGCATAAAACCTGATTGGCACGAGTATACTGATGAGCTTTTTGAACGCTTTGGAATAGATAAAAAGCGTGTGAAAGTTATCGACGGCGGAGCTGACAGAAACGGCACTGTTATGAATATCGCCAACACTATCGTAGCCGACCATGGCGAAAACAAGGAGGATATCATTCTCACCCATGACGCAGTTAGACCATTCGTGACAGAGAAAATAATAAGGGACAATATCAGCGCAATGACGGAACATTCTGCCTGCGGAACTTATATGCCTGCGACTGATACAATAATAAAGTCTGACGGAGAAAAAGTCAGGGAAACGCTCAATAGAAGCGAGCTTTATCAGGCGCAAACTCCGCAGACTTTCAGACTTTTGGATTTGAGAAGAAATTATGAGTCGCTCAGTGAAGAGCAGAAAGAGAAGCTGACTGATACTTGTTCTGTGTTTACCTCCTGTGGAAAGGATATATACCTTGTTGTGGGGGACGCATTGAATTTTAAGATAACAACGGATAGTGATTTGAGGATGGCGAATGCGTTAGCTGAGTAAATCACCGCTCAAAGTAATAGATCCACCGAGCGAAGCGAGCAAAAGGTCCAGGGGCACGCCCCTGGTCAGGGTCAAGGG
>CALEJX010000363.1 GCA_937898375.1 uncultured Ruminococcus sp. | reverse complement strand
AAGCTGCTTGTAAGTGCCGTTCACGTCCTTGTATCCAGGAAGCTTTGTCCACTCGTGCTTCCAGTTGTTAGCTTCATTAAGAGTTACCTCCTCATCGCTCCACTGGATATCATCAGGAACTCCGCTGAGTACCTTAGTCGTTGAAGAACCAAGGAGGAATTTTACGCTCTCAGCCGAGTGATTGCCGTTGCCGTCGCTCCATACCTTGCTTGCGGTTATCTTGAACTCTCTCAGAAGATTTGTTACTCTGAACATATCGCCGTTTTTTACAAACTGATAGCCGTCCTCACCAACTTCGTCAGGAATGACAGTCGGACGCACCTTGAATGCAAAGTATATCGGAGTTTCGTCAAGGAGATAGCCCTCAGGGCTTTCCTTTTCTATGAGCTTATAGAGGTGACCCTCAGTGTCCCCTGTGCCTGCAGCAGGCTCAAGGTCAAGGTTGTATGAACCGTCAGAATTTACATTGAACTTCTGTGCCTTATCCTGTGCCGAAGTGCCCCAAACGACCGACTTTCTGTTCTTTGCGGCATTTTCTGTGAAATTTACCGCAGGAAGCCAATCATATGTGCCGTTTTCAAGCTTAGTGTATCTGTAGATCTCAAAAGAAGCGCTAAGCATAAGGCTATAGTCGCCGCTGTCTACTTTCATGAGCTTGAATGGCTCAACAGTTGTTGATGATGCCTTTGATTGATTTATCAGCTCAAACTCAGAATCGCTGTCTGCGCTGTCATTAACAGCCGAGCCGCTTGTATCGAATGAAATGTTGTTGAATACCTGTACCTTATAGCCCTCGTTCTCGGCGTCCTCGTCATTTGCAGGACTTCCTGTATAAACGTAAACTATCTTAAGGTGACGCTGGTCAGGAACGTTAATTTCAAGCCTCTTTACAAAATCACGGGTCTTTGCTGTGAGTGCTGAACACTTCACAGCTGAAAGCATTTCTGCCTCACTGACCTCAGTATTTGCAATTCCCTTACTGTCTAAGTATTCATACTCAACTCTGAACACGCCGCCAGCCTGTTCGGAAGGAACCACCTCAACAGGAATAGAAATGCTTGAGCCAAAGTCTGACCACTCGTTTCTCCTATCGGCAAAGGCTTTTACTTCCTTGAAGCTGTTACCCTCCATGTTGCCATATGCCACATAGTATCTCTTTATATTGCCGTTTTCATAGCCCTCAGGCAAAGTAAGATCGATCATACCCTTTGCACCGATGATGCTTTCACTTGGTGTAAAGTTAGCAATAAACTTGCCTTTTTCATTGGTAATAACATCTGCACTGCATGAAACTGTGCTGTCAACTACCTCAGGGTCAGAAAGCACATAGCTGAAATCATTATTAGAAAGCTCTGCGCCTGTGTCTGAGTCAAATACCTTGATAGATTTAAGATCCATATCGACAGCAGAATTGCCATTGATAGTTACAGTCTTTGTCTGAACGTTACCCTGAGCATCCTTTGTCTGAACAACAGCCGTGCCGCCGCACTTAATAACGTCATTAAGGGTTATCATTCCGCTCGTTGAACATTTCAGCTTTTTAGGGTTCACGTCAACTGTGTAAGTTATCTCGCATCCCGTTGACTTAGGGGAAGAGGTCTTTGTAATGTTCTTTTCCTTTACAGTCTGCGTCTGACTTCTCTCAGGATATTTGCCAGCCTTGTCCTGAACTGTGTTCTTTAACGCCGCAGTACCATTCTTATATACGCCGCTCTTTACGTCCTCGACTTTTACAAGTGTACTGTAATAAGCCGTCCAAGCGTCCTGAGCATTCCATTTTGTTTCAAAAGTAACAGTGTTTGCTGTCTTATCATAGATATATCCAAACTGACTGGAACTTGCAAGGTCATATTTATCAGAGCTGTTGCCCGATGAATATTTCAGATAATCGTTGTTCTCATAGAGTATCATTCCCTCTGGGAAAGTGTCCACGATCTCAACTTTGTCGCCGTACTTATAAGTGCCGTTCTTGTTGATTTCAAGCCGCCAATCAAATCTGTAATAATCCACATCATTTACTGTAACAGTTGGCAGTGCCTTAAGGTCATGAACTGTGTCACCTACCGTGCTGCTTGCAGCGTCATACTTCTCATATGGTGCATTTGAGCTGTCCTCGATAGTAAACGTTGTCTTATCAGCACTAGGTTCAAAAGTTTCCTTATTATATGTAGCCTTATTGTTTACATTAATAACTGTGCCTGCACCAAGATCAGTTACATCAACTGTACTATTATACTGTATCTGCACGAGGTTTATATTGTCAAATTCCTCACTGTCATTGAACTTTATCTCAAAGGAAGTGTTGTCAGCATTAGGTGATACAGTGTAATTTGAGCTGTCAAGAAGCGCAAGGCTTCCCTCGCCGTTTCTCTGAACATAGATAACAACAGAATCGCTGTCAAGAACGCTCTTTATTTCAGTTTCGTCCTTTGAAGTTGCGCTCATTATATCGCTGATAGTGTTGCCCTTGAAAGAGCCGTTTGTCTGCTTTACTTCCACCTGCCACCTGTATGTGACATTGTCTCCGTCCTGAGAGATACCAAGAACTGTCTTTGACTTCTCATTTGTAGGCTTGTAAGAAACTGTCTTGTCAGAAGTTATGCCCTCAATGCCTGCGGTATTCTTTATATTATAATATCCATTGCTGTCAGGGTCGCCAAGGTTCATGTCAGCGGCATTTGTTTCATAGGAAATAACTACCTCGTTGTTGTCGCCTATTTCCTCAGGCAATACAAGCTCGCCGTCTTTTTTAACTGTGACTGTTATAGTATCGTCGCCAGCCTTGATGCTGACCTCCTGACCTGCTTTAAGCATATTGTCAGTTATTGTCTTGTTTTTAAGTGTGTTGTTCTTGTCATTGTTCTTAACAGTAACTTCCCACTTGATAACGCCTGTTGCGCCGTTTCCTACCCAGCCGTTCTTTGATATCTGATACCTATTATAAATAGTATCACTTGCAGGAACGTCCGTCCATGGCTCATTACCACTTGGTTTTTGCAACTTAACAGTGTTTGTAATTTCTGCCTTGTCAGCGTCGATATCTGTTACATACTCAATGGTGATCTTTGAGGCTGTAGTTTTCTCATCAAATGTAAGTGTGTTTCCGTCAATCGTATATTTTACGTCTGAGCCGTCCTCAGCTTTAAGTGTAAAGCTTCCCTGCTTTGCATCAGGAAATGCCTCATCATAAAGGTGATAGCCCTTGAGGTCTGCACCGCTTGGGTTTGTTAAAACGATTTCCCATGTGACTTCGTTCTTATCATAGTCAACATTCTTACCTGTTTTTGCTATCTTGTCTTTCTGAGAGTCAGAATAGATAGTCTTGTCTGCTTTGACTTCATTGCCGTCCTTATCATATGTAGTGGACTTGTTCTCAACCTTACCTGACATAACAAAATCAGGGTCGCTTGTAGGATAAGGAGTTGTGT
>CALEJX010000362.1 GCA_937898375.1 uncultured Ruminococcus sp. | reverse complement strand
ATCTATTATATCATATCAGCTAAGCTTTGTCAAGACTTTTCTTTGTGAATTCTTTGTGAATTCGCTCGAACCTTCTTTTGACGTTTCCAACTCATTTTCAGGTCCGTTTTTCGTTGCTCTCGTTAAGCGACTTATATATATTATCATTTTTATACACGTTTGTCAAGCGTTTTTTACTGTTTCTATGTTTTTTATAGATATTTTCATTATTTTGCACAGAAACAGTACAAAACTTACACAATATTGACCATTAGAAGAATGTCGAATATATCTTTGACTCGCCTACATGATAAACTACACCATCATTGAACGTAAATACCACTGTAAGAGTAAATGTTCCCTTGCTGTCTGTAAAAGCACCGTTCTGTGAATGTACAGTTAGCGTCTTGCACTCATTAGTATAATTAACAGCGAACGTCTTATCCACATCTTCTATAGTCGATCCAGCTTTTATTCCGCCTATAGAAAACTCAGGGCAGTTGTCTAAAAACAGTGTCATAACATCACAATCACTTGCTTTCGCTTCACCAAAGGTATTATTATCGATACTCATGCTGCCCGAATATCCGGTCTCACCATTGCTAAAAAATGTTTCTGTATCATCTTCTGCTATAACATAATTTTTCGGATCCACGCTCTCCGAATAACCGCCTAAGCCTGCCGCCCAAAGCCCCATATCTTCCACGTCGCTGTACTTAGCAGGGAACGCAAATGCCTTGCCCTTTAGCGTCATATCAAAAAGTCTTTCGTCCTGCACATATATCTCAGGGTAAACAGGATCTTTGTCATCAAACTCTATAGGGTCATCAGTATCATCTTTCGGCGGCGTAACTGCTGATTTGCTGTCATCGGTCTTACTATCTGTATTATCTGTTTTACTATCGCCTGAAGCTACTCCGCCATTTTTGTCACTGGCGTGGTCATTGTCTGTTATCTGCGCATTTTCACCCGTATTGTTGTTTTTTTTCGGCGTATTATCTGTTTTACTGCTGTCAGTTTTTGCGTCCACAGCACTTTCAGCAGTGCTGTCCTCTGTCTTTCCGACCGTTGCCGTCTGACTTTCGACTGCGCCGTTTTCATTTCTTTTTATAAGGTCAGGTGACCAGCTGTCATTGCTCTGCACCGACGAACTGTCGCTCGTCTTTATGATATTCTTATCCGTTTTGCTGTCAGATAAAAACAGGCCTGCTCCCACTGCCACACACAGCGCCGCTGCACATACTCCGTCTATCCACATAGGCTTCCTGCTTACTGCCGCAGTATTGTTCAGCTTATTTTTCAGCTCCTCGACCTGCTCATCATCAGGTTTTATCTGCTCTTTCATACCTCTGAAAAATTCCTTATTCATAGAAATATCCTCCTTTCAGCTTTTCTTTCAGCATTTCCCTTGCTCTTGTGAGCTGCATTCTCACTGTTCCACTGCGCACTTTCATTGTCTGAGCTATCTCATCAGTAGACAGCTCTTCAAAATAGTAAC
>CALEJX010000361.1 GCA_937898375.1 uncultured Ruminococcus sp. | reverse complement strand
TTGCCGCCCAATGTGAGCAGGCAATCGAGCTTCTGCTTTTTATAGGTATCTTTCATTCCCTTTACTTTATCCACGTTATCTTCTTCGATGACCTGCATTTTCTTAAAAGGTGTTCTCTTTGTGCCGAAAATAGTTCCGCCTGTGGTGAGGATACCTGAAAAATCAGACTGCTTCATTTCCTTGCACATATTATTGATAAGTCCATAATAGCCGTCCTCGATACCGATTATCTGAACGTCGTCTCCGAACTTCTCATAGCAAGCTTTTGCAACGCCTCTGATAGTTGCGTTAAGTCCCGGACAATCTCCTCCGCTTGTGAGTATGCCTATTCTTCTCTTCATTTTTACCAAGTCCTTTCAATGAAATTCTGTCGTTATCAACAATATCAATACTTGTCGCTTGTGCTGAAATCTTCTATATCGGCTTCGTCGGAAGAAGTGATATCCTGCTGAGTTTCCTCGGGGGTAGCTTCGCTCTCAGGCTCGTCATCGATATATGTAAACCTTGAAGTCTGATGCTCTTTCTTATCCTTTTCACCGTTCTCGCTGAGCTTGAAACGTGCGATCATGTTCTTAAGTATGAGCGACTGGCTTGAAAGCTCCTCGCTTGCGGAAGCTGAGCCGACGGCTGTTGAAGTATTGGCAGATACAACGGCTGAGATCTGGTCTACGCCTGTATTTACCTGAACGATAGCTTCTGCCTGCGCTTCGGAAGCGTCTGAGATGTTCTTTACAAGATCCTTTATGATATTTGAATTGCTTACGATATTATTCAGAGAGTCGGCTGTTTCTTCGGCTATCTTAGAGCCCTTTGAAACGGCGGCAGACTGGTTTTCGATGAGTGAAGCGGTCTGCTTTGCGGCTTCGGCTGATCTTGAAGCAAGACGTCTTACCTCGTCAGCTACCACGCCAAAGCCCTTTGAACCCTCTCTTGCGGCTTCTACGGCGGCGTTAAGGGCAAGGATATTTGTTTGGAATGCGATCTCGTCAATGACCTTGATTATCTTTGAGATCTCGTCGGAAGCGGTATGGATAGCGTTCATGGCGTTAACCATGTTGCCCATGTCGCTGTTGCAATTATCGACGGCCTCGGTATTCTTAAGGACGATATTATAGGCGTTCTTAGAGTCCTCAGAGTTCTGTGTTATCTGCTTTGAAACATCGCTGAGGGTAGCGGAAAGCTCCTCGATAGCGGAAGCCTGCTGGGTAGAACCCTGTGATACAGACTGTGCGATATTTGAAACCTGAACTGCGCCTGAGTTCACTTGCTCGGCTGACATATTGATAGAAGCAAAGGTATCAGAGAGAGAATCGAGTATCTCGTTAAATGTACTCTTTATCTTATAGAAGTCGCCCTTGAAAGTGCCTTCCATTCTATGGCAGAGATTGCCCTCAGATATCTGAGTAAGAGCCACAGTGATAAGGTTTATATACTGTCTAAGGCAGACGATAGTTTCTTCAAGAGAGTTGGAGAGAACGCCAAGCTCGTCCTTTGAATACCACACGTCGACAGGGTCGGTAAGGTTGCCCTGTGCGAGGGAACGAAGTCTGTTTGTAGTAGAAATGATAGGCTTTGTTATCCTCTTTGCGAAAAGCAGAGAGAACAGCACTGTCAGGCACATAAGCACAACGCCCATTACAATGATATTTGTAAGTGCGCTGGAGCTTGCAGTGGTGAAGTCGGCAACATTAGTTACCATAATAACTGTGCTGTCAAAATATGAGGAGTCATAATAGCCGACGATATAGTCGTTGTCTTTCAGATTATACTCGGTCGTGCCGCTGTCCTCGGCGAGTATCTCCTCAACGGCGCTTGTTACTTCCTTATACTCCTCGTCTTTCTTGCCAAGCTCAAGGGCGTTTTTACCTACCTTGTCGGTATCTTTATGGAGAAGCACTTCACCGTCTTTATCGATAAGATAAACATATCCTGATTTGCCGAAAGTATACTCATTGAGCGTATCGGTGAGCAGGTCGGTCTGAATTGTGATACAGCCGACTTTCTGCTCGATGGCGTCAGATCTTGTGGAAGCAAGTATCGAGAAATAATTCTTGCCGCCGAATGTATAGATGTCAGTTATGTAGGCTGAATTTCTATCACAGGCGCCTTTGACGTGCTTTTTTTCAACAGATGATGATATCGTTTCATTATCCGTTGCAAGCACAACGCCGTCGCTGTCAAAAATGGTAAAATTCAGATAGAAGCCTGTGTTGTCGGCAAAACTGCTTTTAAGGACTTTCAGCCTGTCGGCGTCAGTTTTAGCTTCCAGAAAAGAATCTGACTTGACCGTTGAGACGACATTATTCGTATATGCCCCGATAACAGAGTCAAAATTCTTTGCCGCCTGAACAGCCAGCGGCTCAACGGTGCTTTTTAGCGTATCCTTTGCGGAAGTATTGATGAAATATACAGAGACCACGCTGAGCAGTACCGTGATAATAAGCGCAACAGAAAGCATTGCCAGCAGCAGCTTTGAACGCAGCGTTTTCATATATATAAGTCCCCCTTACAAACTTATTTTAAACACAATGCAACGCACTGCGATATTACTTGTTTATTATATCACAATTGCACAATTATTTCAAGTACCACAGGCATATTTTTTGTGAACTTACAATGCAAGTAATGATATGGGGGCGAATAAGAATAGGTAAAAAGGGGGTAAATAAAATATGTACATAAGTCTGAGGATAAGAAAGAGGGCTGTGCTTTGTATTATAGCTGTGCTGACTATGCTGGCGGCGGTGGTGACTATACCGACACTTGCCAAAGAGGAAGAAGATACGGCGGAGGGGATAAAGCTGCCTATTATCATGTATCACAGCATTGTAAAGGACGAGGGGCGAAGTGGGGAGTATGTTATAACGCCTATCGAGCTCGAAAAGGACTTGCTTTATCTGAAACAAAACGGCTACACCACTGTTTTTGTGAATGATGTTATACGATATGTGAAGCGTGGGGGCGAGCTGCCTGAGAAACCTGTTATACTGACTTTTGATGACGGCACTTACAACTACAGGGAATATCTTCTGCCGCTTCTTGAAAAATACGATATGAAAGCCACTG
Organism: uncultured Ruminococcus sp.; assembly: GCA_937898375.1. Taxonomy (GTDB): domain Bacteria; phylum Bacillota; class Clostridia; order Oscillospirales; family Ruminococcaceae; genus Hominimerdicola. Next base: position 14,890 of record CALEJX010000361.1, on the reverse strand, counting down.
TTTCTATCGTGGGGGCTTACACTGACGCCGCCTGCGAGGAGGCTGAGCCTGATCCTGCTTACTCTTATCTTGATTGGCAGGACGTTTCGGTGCTTCGTAACAGCGGGCGTGTTGAGATATGCAATCACTCTTACGATATGCACGGGCTTGAGGGCAGGCGTGGGGTAGGTCAGCTAGAGGGAGAAAGCTACGAGGACTACCGCAAGGCATTTCTCAACGACACCACAAAGCTACAGAAGCTTTGTGATGAACACTGCGGTTTTCAGCCGAACGTATACACCTATCCTTTCGGCATAACCTGTGAGAGCGCAAGGCGGCTTGTGAAGAACATGGGCTTTGAAGCTAGTCTTGGGGTGGAGGAGAAAATGAACATAATAAAAAAGGGAGATGAAAGCTGCCTTTTTGGTCTTTACAGATACAATCGCAGCGGAGTCATCTCCACAGAAGAATTTATGAAAAAAGCCCTTGGGGCATAAAAAAAGCAGCCCCTATTGGAGCCACTCTCTAAACTGAATCGCCATCAGTATGTTTACATTATACTCTTACAAAAGCCGAAAATATACTTGTTTTTGTGTGAATTTTGTAAAAAAAATGTGTATTTGTGTAAAGGGTATGACATAAGTTATCACAAACAGCCGAAAGCGGCGTATCTGCGCAGTTTTCGGCTGTTCTGATGTTTTGATATCAGGCTTATTTATCCTTTTTGCCGCCTTTTATTTTTCCTCTTATCCATATGATTATTACAACAAGTGCGATAACAAGAACGATAAGGACGATAGCAAGGGCGGTGTTGAGCATTTTTTTATACTGATCCATAACGTTTGCGTTTTTGGACACGGCAGAGGAGGTATCAGAGCTGTCTTTCTTTGTGACAGTCTGCGTTTGCTGTTCGTCGCCGCCTGCGGCTCTTATTATGGTGACAGTATAAGTCGTGGCGTTGCCGTCAACGTCTGTGACAGTTATAGTGCGGACATTTTCGCCCACCTGACACTCGCTTGTGCCTGTATACCATATATAGTCAGAGGGGCTTGCTGTTGTTCCCTCCAACTCAACATTAGTGACGGAATTGGCAACGTTCACTGTATAGTTATAGACGTTATAGGCAAAGGCTGGAGAAAGCTCACCGTTATCAACTGTCAAGGCTGTCAAAACGCCTTTGTCGGGTATGCCGTTTGAAGTGGTGGTCTCGGGGGCGGTGGTGGTTATCTTCTCGGTGGTGGTCTTGGTTTCTGTTTCGGTCTTAGTATCCACCTTATCGCTGCCCACTGTTATGATACAATAGGCGGTAGGCGAACCAATAAGCTCAGAATCAGGGGAATATATCTGACAGCTTTGCAGGCTTATATTTGCATTTCCTGCTGACAGACCTTTGAACGTGAAGCTGAAATTTACTTCTGATGAGGGAGTATCAGGAAAGCCGTTTACTGTAAGAACTCCTCCGCCGCCTGAGGCGTTGTCGCTTGACACAAATTCTATAACTGAATCGTCATAGGCGATATTTGCCTGAACGTTCCCTATCTCGGCATCTGCGGAAAATGTAACGGAAACTTCAAACTCTTGGTCGGTCATGACGGGGTTCTTTGGGAAATAGAAGAAAGCCTCCCCTGTTGCATGGGCAGTGAGAGCCGTCATTGGCACTGCTAGTGCGGCTGTCAGGAACGCTGAGAAAAATCTTTTTACAAGCTTTGTTTTTATAGTCATTGCTATCCCTCCCGATAACATGGATAATTATTTAGTATAAACTTTTGCTGTGTCAGACCACGGTCCGTAATATGTCTTTCCGCCTGTGGTGGTATAGCTTCTCACACGGACGAAGTAGGTCTTTTTGCTTTTTAGATTTGTTATGGTCTTTTTGTCGGTCTTATTTGAGGTCACTTTAAATGTCTTTGCGCCGTTGAAAGATATGTTTTCGGCATAGGATATCTCATAGCCTGTGGCAGAGCCTTTCTGTGCATAGTCTATATAAAAGCCTTTTTTCACTGGCGTGAGCTTTTGTATTGTCTGCTTGGCAGGGGTGATGATAAAGGACTTTGTTATCACGCCGCCGTATGAGCCTTTCCCTGTTATTGTTACCTTAGCTGTGCCTATATTCTTATTGGAAGAATATCTCACTGTATAGTCTATGCCGTTTTTTAGGGCCTTGCCTGAGTAGGTGACAGCTATGCTTTGGGTGATGTTCTTGCCTGTGAAAGTCTTGTTTTTTATGCCTGTGACCTTAGCTTTTGCAAGGTCATACTTTGCGGTGGTGACGCTTTTTATATCAGACCATGCGCCGTTATAACGCTTGCCGCTGACTATGGTATAAGAGCGCACTCGCACATAATATTTCTTACCTGCTGTCAGATTTGAAACTGTCTTTTTATCCGTTTTGTTTGAGGATATAGTCAGAGTTTTTGCCCCAGTGAAGTCGGGACGTGTACTGTACTGCAATTCATAGCCTGTGGCTGAGCCTTTCTGTGCAAAGTCGATGAAAAAGCCTTTATACCTTGTTTGCAGAGATTGTATCTCCTGTTTTGCAGGATATATGGTAAAAGTTTTTGTTATGGTACCCTGATAGTTGCCCATGAAGCTTATGATCATTTTTCCAACGCCTATTTTTGTATTTGAGCTGTAGGAAACAGTATAATCATTTTCAGGAAGGAGGAATTTTCCTCCGTCTGTCACCATAACGTCAGGTCTTAGGGGCTTGCCTGTGTAGGAAAGCGTATCAACATAATAGACGCTTGTCAATTGGGCTGACTTTGGGAGAATATCGAAAGTTTTGACTATAGTGCCGCTGTATTCGCCAATGCCTGTTATTATCATTTTGCCCTTGCCAACGGCTATATTGTCGGCATATTCAATGGTATAATCTTTATTTTTTGTGAGGGGCGTACCATTATAGGAAAACGTTATACCGCTTTGAGCAAGCTCATAGCCTGTGAATGTCATATCATCTTTGAAGCCTGATATCTCGCAGTCTTTTATAAGCTTTCTGTCGGTATAGACCGCCTGCACTGTCATATTGGCTGTGACCTTGGAAAAGTCTTTATTCCAGCCTGCAAAGCGTTTGCCTTTTATGGCAGGGGCTTTGGGTGGGGCGGCGCTTTTGCCGTATGCTATGGTCTGAGCCGATATGATGTTGCCGTTTATATCGGTGAAATCCACTGTGTAGATATTGGCTTTCCAGCCTGCATAAAGGGTCTGTGAGCCGTCTGAAAAGCTTAGGGACGTTATGGGGTCGCCCTCAAGCTGCGGGTCGGCATACCAGCCCGTGAACTGTGCGCCCTCTTTTGTGGGGTCGGAAAGCTGTGCGCTTTCGCCGTCGCTAAGCTCATCAGGATTGAGGGGGCTGTTTTCGCCGCCGTTCAGGACATAATCTATCTTTGTTTTGTCGCTTTGGGTGACTTTTGCGGAAACTGTGGTGTTTTCTGTGAAAACTGTGTTGCTGTTCGCAGGCTCGCCATTGCGATACCAGCCGAGGGAGTAGCCCTGCTGCACGTTCACGTTTGGAAATGTGGCTTTGCCTGCATAGTCGGTGCAGACTTCTATGGTCTGCGCCACGGCGGAGAATGTTATCTTATGAGAAGCCTGTTCATTGTATGAAGTTTGTCGCACGAGAGTGCCGTCCATTGTCCACTTTGCGCTGTCTTTGAACTTTTCGCCATAGGTGTTCATTGCATATGCACCTTGGGATAGTGCGCTTCCTGCGGAGAGGCTTGAAACTAGGCTGTCGCTGTCAATGCTGTAACAGCCTGATGCGTTCACAACTGTTACGGCTATATCCTTGCCGCCTATAAAGGCATTCGTATTGGCGGAGCTGTTTTTGCTGAGGTTTGAGGAGCACTCTGCTATGATACCGCAGGATTGTCTGCCCACAATGCCGCCTGAATATACACTGCCTGACACTGCGCCGTCAAAGGTGCAGGCTTTTATGGCTGTGCCTTGAGATAGACCCACTATGCCCCCTGCGTAGCTGCCTTTAACTGTGCAGTTTTTCAGGGAGATGTTATTTATCTCTGCGCCGTTTTTTATGTTTGCAAAAAGTCCTGAATAGTCCTCGGAGATGATTATTGCGTTTTTTACAATGTGTCCGTTGCCGTCAAAATAGCCCATAAAAGGGTTTTCATAGTCGCCAACGGGGGAGATCGTTTTTTCGTCAAAGTCAAGGTCGGCTTCAAGGGTGACTAGCTTGCCCTCAAAGCTTTCGCCGCCGCTTACACGCTTTGCAAAGCTCTCCCACTGAGTTTCGGTGGTGATAACAAGGGCTTCGTCCTGTTCTTCTACGGCGGAGAGAAGGAGTTTTTCAGCGTTTGAGATATCATTCTTTGAAGCTGTTTCGTCTGCAAGCACCTTTCGGGCGTTATTTGCTTCCCTTTCACAGCCTGCAAGAGTGCCATACTGTGCAAGGACGCTTTCAAGTGAACTTTTATCGGGCTTTGCGGTATCGTCAGTGTAGGCATAGATAAAAAGACTTCCTATGGAGTCGGTCTTGTCCGCTCCAACGTCAGACCAATATTTGCCGTTAAGTGAAACATAGCTCTGCCCTGCCTGCGCCTTTGATGTTCGGTCGCTTTCTGCAAGGAGATATCCCCTGCCGCTGTCACCGCTGAACTTCACTGAAATGGAATATTTCTCGCCCTTTTCAAGAAGGATATCCTCGGGAAAGTCAACTGTATAAAAGCCGTTTGCGGACACTGAGCCGCTTATTTGCGCTTCAAGCACGCCTATGGGGTCGCTGTCGGAAACGTCGGTATAGACGCTTAGGGTGTAATCTGCACTGCCTGTTTTGCCGACATACATAAAGCCTGCTTTATCAAGCTTTTCATCGGCTTTGGCGGTGAAAACATTTGCGCCGTAAACTGAGCCGTCATTGCTTGCGTTCACAACATAGCCTGTCATTTTGCTGTAGTGATATGTATTATCACAGCTTTCTTCAAAGTCATAACAGCAAAACTGTCCGAACTCGGCTTCGTCATAGGACACCCAATAGAAGCCGTCATTATCCTGATCTGCGCCCCATGAGCCTTTCACAAGCCATGCGCCGTTGCGGGCAGGCTTATATCTGAAATTATTTTTGCTGTAGCTATCGTCCCAGCCGACCACTGTAACAGCGTGGTTTATGGGGCTGTTTTTGGTGGCGTCGGGGTTATAGTATGCGGTGCTGTCATCGTTCATGTAGCCGCTTCCTGCGAAATAGCTTGCGGAAACTGCGCCAAGTTCTTGTATCTTACGCTTCACCTGTGTGGTGCTTGAAAGCTCCATGACGTAATTTAGTCTGTATTCGCTGACGTTTTTCTTGTTTTCAGAGACTACCATGTTTTCTGTGCCGTATTCTAAAAACGGCTCATAGTCCTCATAGCATAGTCCCTGACCATTTGCGAGGGCGGAAGCGGCAAAGAGCCAATTTCCCCCTGATGAAAAATTGTCTTTGCCTGTGGCTGTGCCTGAATTTGAGGACAGCACCAAGGCTGGCACGGAAAATTCTGCGGAGGGGTTTTCAAGACCTTTCTTGATGAGATCCTGCTCTGCGCAGGCTAAAGCTGAGAACGCCCAGCAAGCGCCTGTTGACGCCTGATCTTTTACTGTTGTAAGCTCTCCTGAGCTTCTTGGGTCATAGGCTGAGGGAAGCTTTTGTGCGGATAGTCTTGCAGGGGAATTTGTCTGATAGACACCGTCGGTGCTTTTGGTAACGCCCTCTATCTCATAGCTATAGCCGTTATCAGTAAAGTTTATGGGAGCGACTTTTATGCCGTTATCCTCGGTGGCAAGTGCAAAAGTCTGCGCCGAAAGCTGAAAAGCCAAGAGCAAAGCTGTCAAAAACCCTGCCGCACCTTTCATTCTCCTCATTTTCCGCCCTCCTGTTTATCTCAGGTTATGGTTATCTTTCTTGTATACTCGTTTGAAACACATCTGCCGTATGCCGCTGTTTCCCTAAGTCTTACTGCATTCTTTTCAAGGAACGCAACACGCTTTGCATAGTCTGAGATATCCTCAAGCTTTTTAAGTGAGGTATCATACTCAAGAGTCCTGTTTTCAGCCTGCGCAAGTATGCGTGTGCCTGTGCGGTTAAAGGCAAGTATCCTGCCGTATGGCACTTGTCTGATATCGTCTTTTCTTATGCCGAGAACAAGGTGCAGGACCATTCTTCTTACTCTTGCCATAGTGATATTCTTTGACTTTATACGCTGTTCAAAGATATCCATAGTTTCAGGGCAGGAGCTTACAACAGACATAAATCTGTTGGCAAGGTGTTCATCGCAATCAGGGAGGGCAAGGAAGTCCTCTCTTGAAGCTGTGCAAAGCTTGAAAAGCATTTCGCTGCCTGCTTGTTCGGTAAAGGACGGCTTACAATTCTCAAAATCATATGGCACAAATTTCTGCCACTCGCCGCCCTCTTTTATAAGCTCTCTTATATGTGAAGCTGAAGCGAAATTGCCTGACTCCGCCTGAGAATCATGTGCAACGGCTTCACGCTTTACGGCATAAGGCACGAGCCATGGGGCTATACGCTTTGCCGCCTTTATATACTCCACTGCAAGGACGTTATTAGGGGAAGCGAATATCTCCTCTGCCGTTCTGCCGTAAAGACCAATGGAGGCTTCATACATAGCCTGCGGATAGGTCTTGCCCTGTGATAAAAGCTCTCTTACCTGCTGTGAATTTTCAAGCATTGCGGATATTTCCGCCGCCTGTTCAAGTGCGTTCCTATCGCCGCTTTCACAGCCGAAAGACAGCATTGTTACAACGTCCTCGCCAAGACCTGCAAGAAGCCTTACTGCGCTTCGTGCAAAGACCTCGCTGTTTGAGCATGAGAACGGGCATGGCAGTTCTATAACAAGGTCTGCGCCGTTTCTTATTGCCGCCTGCGCTCTGTCATATTTCGAGAACACAGCCGCCGAACCACGCTGTACGCAGTCGCCGCTCATCACTGCGACAATGCCCTCTGCGCCTGCCTGCCTTGTGGCTTGTATCTGATATTTGTGTCCGTTATGGAACGGATTATATTCCGCAACTATTCCCGCAATTTTCATTTTTTTACTCCTCTTTCTACCCTATGCAAATTTTATTACACATTTCAAAAGCTTACTGCGAATTATGATACAATGTGTTAAGGCATAGTAAAAAAATTGTGCAATATGTATATTTATGAAAAAAGCTCTTGAAATTTATCATTAATATTGATATACTATAAGTATATGATATTATGGGCTTAAAGTCAAGCCTGTTATCTGACATATTATAATCGGGAGGAGATTTTTCCAATGAAAATCTTAGTTGTAAACGCAGGTTCATCATCACTTAAATATCAGCTTCTGGATATGAAGGACGAGTCTGTTATCGCAAAGGGCAACTGCGACCGTATCGGTATCGACGGTCATGTAAGCGCAAAGACAGGCGACGGCAGGCATCTTGAGGAGGATTGCAATTTCCCTACTCACACAGAGGCTTTTGAAAAGCTCGTTGAGGTTCTCACATCAGGCGAGACAAAGGTAATAGACTCTATGTCTGAGATATCAGCCGTAGGTCACAGAATAGTTCAGGGCGCTGAGATATTCAAGGAAACTTGCCTTGTAACAGATAAAGTTATCGATCAGATCGACGCACTTTCTGAGCTTGCGCCTGTACATAACCACCCACACGCTCTTGCACTGAGAGCCTGCAAGGCAGTTATCCCTGAGGGCACACCACAGGTAGTTGTATTCGACACAGCTTTCCACTCAACGATGCCGAGAAAGGCTTATCTCTATGGTCTGCCATATGAGTGCTACACTGATCTTCATGTAAGAAAATACGGTTTCCACGGAACATCACACAGATTTGTTTCAGGCGAGCTTGCAAGAGTAATGGGCAAGCCTATCGAGGAACTTAAGATAGTTTCCTGCCACCTTGGCAACGGCTCATCTATCACAGCTATCAACGGCGGCAAGTCTGTTGACACATCAATGGGCTTCACTCCTCTTGACGGTCTTGTAATGGGCACACGCTGCGGCTCTGTTGACCCTTCTGCTGTTGACTATGTTGAGAAGAAAATGGGCTTCACACCTGATCAGATGACAGAATACATGAACAAGAAGTCAGGCTTCCTTGGTCTTTCTGGTATCGGCTCTGACAACAGAGATATTCAGGCTGCTGCAAGCGAGGGCAACGAGAGAGCGCTTATCGTAAGCGAGATCTTCGCTTATCAGATCAAGAAGTTCATCGGCTCATACGCTGCTGCAATGAATGGTATCGACGCTGTTATCTTCACAGGCGGTATCGGTGAGAACGCACCTGAGGTGAGAGCAGCTGCTTGCTCAAATCTCGATATACTCGGTATCCACATTGACGCTGAGAAAAACCTCTGCCGTGGAATACTCAAGGAGATATCCACAGACGATTCTAAGACAAAGGTTTACGTTATCCCAACAAACGAGGAGCTTCTCATTGCAAGAGATACATTGGCTCTTATCTCAAAGTAATATTTCAGACAACACTAAAGACGGCTTTCTTTTTAGAGCCGCCTTTTTTTTGCGCATAAAAAGGCACAGGAGTGATTTCCTGCGCCTTGATCTGTTAATACTTTTTTGTAGGGGCGAACAGTGTTTGCCCGAAAATATTATCGCAAATTCATGTATGTCCCGAAGAGAATGGGCTGTTGTATTTCTGCAAAGCAGAAATTGCGCCACTCCCCTACATATTTGTTTGAATGTACGATTTATATGTAGGGGCGACCTGAGGTCGCCCGCATGACACCAACATTTGCACGATTATGTTGTATCATGTCTTAACTCCTGAGAACTGGGTCTGATAAAGTCTGTAGTAACAGCCTTTGGCTGCGATAAGCTCCTCGTGACTGCCCTGCTCTGCCACACGTCCGCCGTCGATAACGACTATCTTATCTGCGTCACGGATAGTGGAAAGTCGGTGAGCGATGATAAGGGACGTTCTGTTTTTCATAAGAGCCACCATTGCAGACTGAATGTGCATCTCAGTTCTGGTATCAACTGAGGAAGTGGCTTCGTCAAGAATAAGTATCTTCGGGTCGGCAAGCACCGCTCTTGCTATGGAGAGAAGCTGGCGCTGACCTTGTGAAAGGTTCGAGCCGCCCTCGGCAAGCACTGTGTCATAGCCCTCGGGAAGTCTTTCTATAAACTCATCTGCGTTTGCGAACTTTGCCGCCGCCTTTATTTCATCAAGGGTAGCGTTTTCTCTGCCGTAGCGGATATTCTCCTCAATGGTATCCTTAAAAAGCACTGTGTCCTGCAAAACTATTGCTATGGAACGTCTGAGCTTGTCTTTCGGGATATCGTAAATGCTCTGACCGTCAATGGTTATCTCGCCGCTGTCAACGGGATAAAATCTTGTGAGAAGATTTACTATAGTGGTCTTTCCCGAACCTGTTGCGCCGACTATGGCTATTTTCTGACCTGCTTTTACTTCAAGGTCAAGGTCTTTTAGCACCTGTTTTTCAGGAACATATGAGAAATCGATATGCTTAAAGTCGATATCGCCCTTGACGTTTTCTACCTCAAAATCAGCCTTGCCCTCGTCAGTTTCCTTGTCTGCGTCCATGACTTCAAAGATACGCTCTGCGCCTGCTATTGCGGTCTGGATATTGGCAAACTGGTTTGCTATCTCGTTGATAGGACGTGAGAACTGCTTTGAATAGAGTATGAAAGCCTGAATAGTTCCAACTGTTATAATGTCCTTTATGGCAAACCAACCGCCGAATGCGGCGATAAGGATAAAGCCGAAATTGGATATTACGTTCATGCAAGGACCCATTACGCCGCCGAATATCTGAGCTTTTATGCCGCATTTTTTCAGATCGTTGCTCATTTTCTCGAACTTGTCAACCGCGTCCTGCTCTTTTCCATAGGAAACTACAGTTCTATAGCCAACTACCATTTCTTCAACTTCGCCGTTTATCTCGCCAAGAAGCACCTGCTGTTTGATGAAGTATTTCTTCATATACTTTGTGAGAACGCCTGAAACGAATATGGTAAGAAATACTGTAGACAGTGAGATAAGGGTAAGAAGCGGTGAATACAGAAGCATTATGACAACTGTTCCAACTATGGTAAGCACGCCTGAGATAAGCGAGCCTATGGATTGGGAGATAGTTGTGGAAATGTTCTCCACATCGTTTGTCATACGGCTCATTATATCGCCGTGGCTATGGGTGTCCAGATATTTTATAGGAAGTCTCACAAGGCTTGAAAACAGGTCTTTACGCATGGTTTTTACAGTGAACTGTGAAAGCTTTGCGGAGAATATTCCCTGCATATAGGTGAAAACTGAGGACAGAAGATAAACTGCCCCAAGACCTATGAGCGTTTTGCCAAGTGCGCCAAAATCAACGCTTGTTTTCTTCTTGGTGAGGGTAATACAATCTATGGCTATCTGCTGTATTGACGGCGCCGCAAGGTTAAGCAGTGTTATGATGAGCATTACGCCGATAAGAGCGAAAAACAGATATCGGTTTCTGCCTATATAGCCTATGAGCTTTTTAAGTGTGTTCTTTGCGTCCTTTGGCTTTTCCATTGTGAGCCTTGCGCCGTGAGGACCGCCCGGACCTTTTCTTGGTCCCATTGGTGGCATTGGAGGCATTACACTTCACCTCCTGATGTTTTTACCTGTGAAGAGTAGATATCCTGATATACCTCGCAGGTCTTTAAAAGATTTTCATGGGTATCGCAGGCACAAAGCCTGCCGTGGTCGAGAACGGCTATCCTGTCGCAGGTCTTTACGCTTTGGATACGCTGTGCGATTATGATAAGGGTCGTGCCGCTCATTTTGCGGTCTATCTCCGCACGGAGCTTTGCTTCTGTGCCAAGGTCGAGGGCGGAGGTGGAATCGTCGAGAATGAGTATCTCAGGGTTTTTAAGGACGGCTCGTGAGATAGAAAGTCTTTGCTTCTGACCGCCTGACAGTGAAGCGCCCTTTTCGGCTATCATGCCCTCATAGCCTGCGGGTATCTTCTGAATGAACTCGTCAGCCTGTGCAGCTTGTGCGGCGGAAACGACTTCCTCATGGGTGGCATTCTTATCGCCCCACTTTATGTTGTCCTCAACTGTGCCTGAGAAAAGCTCGCTCTTTTGCAGGACTATGCCAACTTTCTTTCTAAGCTCGTCAAGCTTGCAATCCTTGACGTTTACGCCGTCAACAAGGACTTCCCCTGCTGTGCAATCGTAAAATCGTGGGATAAGGTTCACAAGGGAAGATTTTCCCGAGCCTGTTGCGCCAAGTATGGCAACGCTCTCCCCTGACTTTATATCAAGAGTAAGGTCTGAGATAACAGGTCTGCCCTTTGTTTCAGGATAGGAGAAAGAAACGTTTTTAAAGCTCACTGTGCCGCCTGTTTTGTCGGAAAGTGAAACACTGCCGCTTTTTATAACAGGCTCAGTTTCAAGGACTTCTCTCAATCTGTTTGCAGATGCGGAAGCCTTTGCAAGAGTCTGGAACATCATTGACATCATCATTACGCCCTGCAACACCTGAGTAAGATATGTGATAGCCGCCATGACCTCGCCGACTTTCATTGCCTGTGCCTGCACCTGCCAACCGCCTATGAGGATAACGGCGATAACAGAAAGGTTGAGTATTATCATAAGAAGCGGCTGTAAGATAGCCATAAGCGTCTGAACACGGAGGTTTGACTCCATAAGGCTTATGTTTGCGTTATCAAAGCGCTTTTCTTCTGTGTCCTCTCTGACGTAGGCTTTTACCACCCTTGCGCCTGTGACGTTCTCTTGAACCACAGAGTTCACGCTGTCAAGACGTTTTGCAACGATAGAATAATATGGGTTTGCCTTTTTGAGAATTACTATCATCATGATTATCTCGATAGGCAAAGCGCAGAGGATTATTATTCCAAAGCGCACGTTCAAGGTGAGCATCATGATTATTCCGCCGAAGAACAGCAGGCTGTCACGCACCAACATTCTCAGCAGGAAGTCTACCATTTGCTGAATAGCGGTTATATCTGCCGTAAGACGTGTTACAAGAGAACCTGTTGTGAACTTGTCTGTCTGTTCAAAGGAAAGACCCATAACACGTTTGAAAACGTCCACACGCAGATCTCGTGAAAAGCTTTGGGAAGCTATCCCACCGAATGCAGAAGCCGCAATTCCGCAAGCTCCGCCGCCTATAAGAACAAGGAGCATGAGAAGTCCCGTTCTTATGATAAGGTCCATATCCTGACCCAGCACGCCGTCGTCAACTATTTTTGACATAAGCTTTGGCTGAAGCAGGTCGCCCAGCACTTCTCCTACCATAGAGAGAGGCGTAAGCACCGCAAAAAGTGCATAGGGCTTCAAGTATTTGCTTAGTTTTACTTTCAAAGCATTTCCTCCTAAAATTTTATTTCAGGCTACTTATACGCAGGAGTACATCGACAGAAAACAGCAAATGCAGAGCAGTGGGCTGTCGAGGACGCCAGCCCCTACAAAATGTGTGATATAACATTTTTATGTAGGGGCGAACAGTGTTCGCCCGCAATGCTCATACATTGCGTGTTTATACACATCAAATTTTCCTTGCTGGTGACAAGGCATAGCCTTTTGTCACAGCCCTAATTGTGCATTATTTCAAGCTCCTCGGACAGCTCCTGTGCTGTCATTTTTCTGCTGAGAGAAGCTTTGTCTATCATTATTGTAACAGGCTCTTTTCCGTGGATATCGAACCAGTTGTCAGAGAACACGCAATCTGCGGTTTTAAGGCTAAGACAAACGCTTTTCGCATAGTTCTCGGCGCAGAAAGTCAAGGCAAATTTATCCTCGCTTTCGGATATGCCATAGGTTATGGCTGGCTCTAGAAATGTAAATTCTTTCGGACGGACAAAGAGCGTTGTGCCAAAGCTCAGCACCTTGCCGTTCTCTGTTATGGAATACTCAAGGTATTTTTCACGAGGGTCGGTGCGGCTTTTAAGCTCGGCTGAAAGGTCGATAGCAAGGACGTTTTGTGCTGTGAGCGGTGGAACGCTGACGGACTTTTCGCCACTTTGCAGTATCTCAGCTTTGTTGTTTCTAAGCGTCCATTTTACAGCGCCCTCAAAGGCTGTCATGCGCTCGTTGGATATGTTAAGGATAGGCTTCTTTCTGTCGGTATCGTCGCAGGAAATAAGGCACGGAGCGTAAAAACGCTTTGCATAATAATGCAGACCTTTCCACCTGCCGAAATAGTCGATACTCGACCATGAGATAACAGGGTTTGAATCGTTCACCTGCCAATAGGCTGAACCCATACATCTGCCCCTTGCACGCCGCATATGCTCAACATTTGAGCGTATGCAATCCGCCTGAACGAGCTGTGAGGAATAGATGAGCTGTCTGAAATCGTATGGATATCTCACCATTTGGGCAAGATAGTACATTACCTTTTCATTGCCCTGAACGCACTTTTGGTGGGCTTCCATAACAGGCGAGCAAAGGTCAAAATCGCCCTTTGTTTCGTCTGCAAAGGCACGGCAGGTCTTTACGTCAGGCAGGCTCTCAAAGCCATACTCCGAACAGAAGCGGTAATAGAACTCTCTGAACGCTTCGATAGGCTTGAAGTTATGCCAAACGTCCCAATAGTGCATATCGCCTGCATGGTTTGAGGAAGCGTCCTTGAAGCCTCCCCCTGATGAAGGCGAGGACGGCCAATAGAATGTGTTTTCGCACGGGTCATAGGCTTTTAGCTCCTGCGGGATTATCTCCTCGAATAGGATAAGATAGTCACGCTTTGCTTCCTCGTCCTCGGGCAGACCCCAATATTCCCAAGCGGATTCTATCTCGTTGTTGCCGCACCACAGACCAAGGGAGGGGTGGGTTCTCAGGCGGATAACATTGTCACGAACTTCCCCACGAACAGTTTCTTCAAACTCCTCTGTGAGCAGATATGCAGAGCAGGCAAACATAAAGTCCTGCCATACTATGATACCATTCTCATCGCAGTAGTCATAGAAATATTCGTCAGGATAGTAACCGCCGCCCCACACTCTGATAAAATTATAGTTTGCGGCTTTGCAATCTGCAAGAAGCTTTCTTGTTTTAGCTTCATCACAGCGTGTGACTATCTGGTCTTCAGGGATATAGTTTGCACCCATGGCAAATATTTTTACGCCGTTGTTTATAAAGCAGAACTCCTCGCCCCACTGGTCTTTGTCACGGCTGACAGTTAAAGTTCTAAGTCCTATGCGCTGAGCATTTTTATCTGCGGCACTTTCATTTTCATCATACAAAGTAACAGCACAGCTATAAAGCGGCTGTTCGCCATAGCCGTTCACCCACCAAAGCTGAGGGTCGTTTATCACAAGCTCTGTTTCGTAATATTCTGCACTGCCCTCTAGGCTTATGTCAGCTTTTGCGGCGATATTGCCCTGCGGGTCGGAAATCTCCACCATAGCTTTTTTACAGCCGTGGTTTTCTATATGCAAAAGGGCTTTCAAAGTCACTTTGTTATCGATGTGCTTTTGGCTGTAGTAAACGTCAAGTATACGCCCTGCATTTGGAACGATAAGTGACACACTGCGCCATATGCCCATATCAGGGAGCATTGGACCCCAATCCCAGCCGAACATACAATGGGCTTTTCTTATGTGGGTGTAGCCTGCCATGGTGGAGTCAACGCCCCAAAGGTGGCGTTTTTCGTCCATTTCTTTTATGTATCTGTTTGGAGAGGTTATTTTCACTGTGAGGGTGTTCTCTCCCTCTTTGATAATACCATGAACGTGAAACTCCCACACTCTGTGCATATTGTTCACTCTGCCAAGGTGAACGCCGTTGAGATAGACGTTTGCTATGGTATCAATGCCGTCAAAATGCAGGACAGTATGCTCACACTCAACAGCGGTCTTGTCTGCGCTGAATGTAGTTTCAAAATCGTAATCATCATCACATATCTGTGTGGAGATATACTCGTTCTCACGGTAATATGGGTCTGGTAT